>DAOTUR010000632.1:0-8510 GCA_034436915.1 Anaerolineae bacterium | reverse complement strand
GAGCCGACAGCCTTGATAACGGACTCCTTGCTCGTCCACAGGCGGAAGAAAGCCGCGTTTTGTTCCGCAGGCGCAAGGCGTTGCAACGTGCTAAGCTCATCGGGCGAGAAATGCCGCGCCGCAATTTGGTTCCTATTTAAAACAGGGCGCTGATGTTCAATATCCAGGCCAATCGGCTGCTGAGAGAAGGCACACGCCACTCTATTGCCCGAATGACTCAGATTGAATTGAAGCGTATGGCCCTCCACAAACAGCTTGCCAGAGGGCGTGCGATGCAGAACGACTTTTTCGGCAGATATCCCCAGATAGCGCCCCAAAAGATGCCCTAGCAGACAGCGCCCCATGACAAACAGCGTGCGGGCCATTGGATGGATCGTGCGCTGTGCTCGTTCCTGCTCATCCATCGTGAGACACGTCAACCACTGGCTTTCCTGGTCATGATAATCTGTCGCATGGACATCTACACACCACACATGGATGGCCTCAGCAGGCAGCGTTAAAGGAACCCAGAGCGGCGCGGTAAGGCGGCTCTCCTGGGTGTAGCGTGCGATGGGAAAAGGGGACATTGCATTCTACACATTCGGTTTAGAGAGGTTGTCGTAGGGACACGGCCTGCCGTGTCCACGTAATCATTCACCTATCGATGCGACAAACGCCCTTGTAGGGGCGCGATGCATCGCGCCCACGCCAAATTCCCTACAAATCATCAGGGCACGATCCATCGTGCCCCTACAAACCCACGATTCTCACGGATAGGTGAATGATTACGTGTCCACACATTGGACAGAGCAGGACACGGCAGGCCGTGTCCCTACAGTCCGTATTGAGGTGTTGGGTTATTTGGTCGCGGTGGGCGCAGCCGTATCTGCCAGCAGCGGCCATTCAATCTCGCATGAAATCGCATCCATCCGCCCGACAGCGCGGCCTGCGGTGTCGCATGTGCCGATGACCTCTCCACCCGCCTCAACAGTAAACTGCTTATCATCTGACGGAGGTGCGCCCGCATCAGCCCGCCAGAACAGCTTGCTCTTGTTGAGGGTGGCCTCCAGCAGTTTGGTGCAGTTCCAATCACTCGGAACCTGCCCATCGGCGCGGGCATCCCGAATGACGACGCATTCATTCGGCTTGAGGATCAGGCCCAGCGTGCGCCCGGCATTCGAGAAGCTGTCCTCGTCAATGCCCAGCGTGTCATGCATCGCAATGGTTTCGATGGCGACAGCGTTGGCTCCGCTATTGCTAATCGTGATGAACTGATCGTTATAGCGCAGCGTCAGCGGATTGGACTTGGCATCGCCTCCAGCGGCTTCCACAGTGGGCGCACCAACCGCCTCAGCAGTCGCGGCGGAGACACCCGTTGCAGCGGAGCAGGAGGCCGGTTGAGCAACAGTTTCCGAGCGCTGATTGTTGGTCTCATCCGATTCCTGAATCTTGTTCTCAGGATCAATGATAACGGTCACGGGCGTATTTCCCCGGTCCTTTGTCTCAACCCAGACCTCAAGCGTTTGATCGGGATCGAGCGTCGGATCGAGCGTCTTGAGCGTCTGCGCGGGGCTGCCCACGAGGAGCACCTGAATGTCTCTGGCGCTGTCCTTGCCCTGGTTCTGCACGCTGATGGTGACGCCGCTGCGGGCCGCATCGCCGCAGGCTGTCCCTGGCGGCCCCCAACTGCCCGCAAGTTGCTTGATCACAAAATCGGGGAGGGGTTGGATGGTGGCGGCTGCGGGCGTGGTCTGTGGCGCGGATGAGCTGCAAGCGGCCAGGCATAAAGCCAGCAATACGAGCACTCCCTGGAATATCGGTTTCATCTGACGCATGGCATCATATCCTTGAAAATGGGGATCATGTCTGATTAAGGCGAATGGGCTGAGGCAGCCGCATTGACATCTCTGAACGATAGCGCAAAATGTGTAAAAAGTGTTGTTTTGATAACATCTCCTCACGATTGTTTTGCATCGGTGCGACCGCCTCTAAACCCCATCCCAACCCCATCCCAACCCCTCCCCGCTTCGCAAGGAGGGGCTTTTTCCTATCCTACGGAGTGGGGAGGGGTTTTCAACGTGCTAATCGTAATGCATCGACCCCACCAGCACCTCGCCCATTGTTGTGCCGCGTGGCAGCGTGACGATATAGGCGACCAGATCGGCAATCGTTTGCTCTTTGATGATCAATTTGGGGTCAAAATCGGGGGTGGCGGCTCGCCGCATCGGGGTATCCACTGGGCCGGGCGTCAGCGCCACCACACGGATTTCCTCCCGCGCCAGTTCTGCCGCCAGCGCCCGTGTGAAGCCAAGCAAGCCCGTTTTGGCGGCGGTGTAGGCCGTGACGCCTGCGCCGTAGCCTTTCGTCGCCACCTTCGACACCAGATTGACGATGCTGGCATTGGGACTCTGGCGCAGCAGCGGCAGCAGCGCCCGTGTGACCTGATACGGCGCGGTGAGATTGATGGCGAGGACGTGTGCCCATGCCTCTAAATCCGTCTCGCTGATGGGCTTAATGAAGGATTCTCCAGCGCAGTTGATGAGCATATCCACTGGCCGCCCCATGTCCGTAATCTGCTGGTAGACCTGCTCCACCTGAGCGGCATCAGTCAAATCGGCGGGCAGCACTGTCGCCTGAGCGCCCAACAGCTCAATCTCATGCGCCACCGATTCAAGTTTGCTGCTCGTCCGCCCAATCAGAATCGGGTGGATATCGAGTGTCGCCAGCTTGAGCGCGATGGCCCGCCCCATGCCCTGACCTGCGCCTGTAATCACAGCCGTATGTGTCATTGTGCGTCTCCCCAGATGCGGCGCAGCGCGGGAATCACCCGTTCGCCTAAGAGTCGGATACCATGTTCGGGCGGGAGGCCGTGCGGCGTCCCAAATTCAATGCGGCCCGCACCCGCCTCAAACAAACGTGAAGCATGAGCGATCAGATCATCCGCATGGCCCGCAAAAGCGAATTTTTCAAGAAGATCATCGGAAATCAAGGCAGCAGCAGCCTCGTGCTCTTCGTGATTGACATGCGCCGCAACGCGCTGCATCAATTCAGGATCGACCTCAACCGTTGGATCAAGCGGGACGACCACAGGCAGATAGAGTGCAACGGCCCGCCGCGCAATCTGCCGCGCCGCCTCACGATCCTCATCGACCACGCTGACCGCGCCCATCACCACGCCCACTGTGCCGACAGGCCGCTGTGCGAGGCGTTCGCCCTCCGCAATATAACCCTGAATAACAGACACAATCGCAGGGTTGGCCGAGCCGCCGACTTTGACCTCATCGGCCAATTCGCCCGCAATTATGCTGAGTTTGCGGCCCCATGTGCCGACGAGAATCGGGATGGGCGTCTGCGGCAGGGGATAGGGCGCTCTGACGTGCTCGGCCAATCGATACACCTGACCGTGATAGCCACCCGTTTTGCCTGCGTGCATATAGCGCACAACTTCAATCGCTTCGCGGATGGCTTGAATCGGCGGCTGTGGTTCGTGCATGGCATGATCGTCGAGCCATGCGCCGCGTGCGATGCCCAGATAGGCCCCGCCCGGCGCGACATCGGCCAGCAGCGCCGCCTGTGCCGCCATATCCAGCGGATGGACGCGGGCAGGCGGATTTGCCGCCACGCCAATGCGGGCACGCTCAAGATACGGGGCCATCAGGAGCGCCGCCGCAAAGCCCGGATGATAGGGCAGATCGCAGTAGACGCTCACAGCGTCAAAGTCATACTGATTCACCAACTGAGCCAGAGCGCGGTACTGCGCGGCGGATTTATCGGTCTGGAAGGCAATGCTGATTTCGCGGTGTGTCATGTCAGGTCTTCGCTGTTGAGTGTGCGTTTTTCAAGGCGTTCGATCCGCATAATCAGGCGCTCATCAGGATCGGGACAGGCGATAAGCGAATCGTGCGCCATCCAATCGTCTGCGGCCAGTTCGCGCTGTTTGGCCGCGAGCAGCGGCAGCACCGAACTGAGAGCATAGATGCAAAAGTGTTTCCCGGCGGGGATTTTGAGGCGGTTGCTCTCAGTGAGTTCAAAATAATCGCCCACCTCCAGCCCGCACACGCCGCGCCCGTCAATGCGCTCCACCGTTACGCGCAGATCATAAAGATCAAACAATTGGGTCATTTAGTGTCCTTAAGATGATAAAGAACTCAATTCCTCGATCATTCGTTTGAATGTTTCAATTTCCAATTCCAGTGCCTGTTTATTAATCTCTTCTTCGCTCAAACCCTTTAAAGCCATTTGATGAATCGGATGATGAGCCAAGACTTCCCATCCAAAGTCTTTCGTTACAGTGTTATATGTCTTCCGATAGAGATCGTAAATATCAGTCACTGACAATGCGGTTGTGATACCGCTCATAAAGTTAAAGACGAGAGGTAGCTGGGCAGAGAAAAACGATCTTGGAACCATCTGGGCTGCTTCCATCAACAATAACATTCTTTTTGCGGCTTCTAGATTGTCCATACTATTCTCTTTAGGTTTTGTATAAAACATGATGAAGGACGATCCAGCGGATCGCCCCTACAACCCACAATTCGATGTAATCCAAAAATCACGTTTTACTTGAATCTCAAACCTTACTCAATCACGATCAGGCTCTGGAAGCCGCGTGTGAGCGGTTCGCCGCCAGCGGGCCGCGCCACAACAATATCCTCGACACGCGATGAATAGCTGTGATCCTGCGTGATGCTCGGCTCAATCGTGAACAACATGCCCTCTTGCAGCGGCGTCTCGTCGCCCCTGGTGAGGAAGGGCGGCTCATGTACATCCATGCCGATGCCATGCCCCAGGCGGTGACGGAACCACTTGCCATAGCCACCATCTTCGATGACCTGACGCGCAGCCGCATCGACCTGCGATGTGGTGGCTTCACCTGCTTTCAGGGCGGCGATGCCAGCGGCTTGCGAGGCCATCACCAGATCATAGACGCGCTGAAATTCCGCATCGGGTTCACCGAAGGCGACGGTGCGGCCAAAGTCGTAGCAGAAGCCCTCATAGATCGCGCCAAAATCAAACAGCAGCGACACAGGCGGTTGGAGCACACGCGGCCATGTGGCGAGGCGATCCCCAAACATCAGCGGATGATTCGGCCCGGAGTTATACATCGTTGTCGTGAAGGATTCGCCGAGTGAGCCATGCCGCCGCAGTTGGAAATTGACCTCCTGGACGACTTCCAATTCGGTCATGCCCAATTTGAGATTCTTCACCACATCGGCAAACGCCGCCTCGGTGATCTCTCCCGCACGGCGCATGGTGGCGATTTCGTCGGCATCTTTAATCGTCCGCATCTGGCGCAAAATTTTGGTCGCCGAGATGAATCTGGCATCGGGCAGGAGCGTTTGCAGCGCGACAATTGTTTCACCGCGAGTGAGATCACTGATGGCAACACGCGGCGCGGCAGGCAGAGTAAAGCCTTTGATGATATCGGCGACGAGGGCTGTTGGATCATCCCAATCGCCCAATACGCGCAGATCAATCGTCCCTTCCAGGCGGTTGAGGCCGCCAAATTCCGCCGACATGCGTGACAGCGGCAGTACGGGCTGCTGCGTCGGGCTGATGAACGCCCCCTCCAGCCAATCGCCGGGGTGAATGGTCAGGCCATAATTCGGCACATCACGCGGCACACCCGTGAGATATTGCAAATCCGCTGAGATGGGGAGGAAAGCAAGATCGGCATGTTCCGCCAATAAGCCCTGGAAGCGATGAATACGATCACTGTGTGACATCACGTCAGATCCTAATTTTAAATATAAAAAGCACATCCTCCTTGTAAATATAGCATTCGTCGTCACAGACGCCATAAAATGGACTTATGTGGATTCGGCAAGTTTTTACATTCCCGTAGGAATGCGTTATAGTCTGGGTACGTTGTCTTGTCGGGCAATGCTGACCAATAGGTATTTTGACGGAGTTAACTTTATGACCTTTGTACGGCGGTTATGGTTGGTGGGTGTACTGGCGCTCGTTGTATTGGCAGTCAGCGTTGGTGTATTCGCCTAGGATGAAAAGGTGATCGTTATTGGTCACGCGGAAAGTACCGACTCGCTTGATCCGGCGCATGGTTATACCGGCACAACGAGCATTATTAATCGGGCAACTTATGACACTCTCGTGACCTTCCCGGATGCTGATGCCTCTTCAATTCAGTCGATGCTGGCGACGGAGTGGAAGATTTCTGACGACGGCCTCTCCTACACCTTCACCCTGGGCAAGGATAATGTGTTCAGCGATGGCACACCGATCACAGCGGCGGATGCGGTCTTCTCGATCAAGCGTTTGCAAAATGTGAAGGGCAATCCGTCCTTCCTGGCCGATAATATCGCGGATGTGAAGGCCGATGGCGATTACACCGTCGTCTTCACCCTCAAAGTGGTGCGCCCGTCTTTCCTGGCGGAGCTGACCAACTCGGTGTTCGCGGTGACAAATTCCAAAGTCATCAAGGAGAATGGTGGGACTGACGCTGCGGATGCTGCGACCACTGACATCGCCCAGAAATTCCTCGATGCAAAATCGGCCGGCAGCGGCCCCTACATGTTGGAGTCGTGGGACTCGCAGGTGCAGACCGTCCTGGTGAAGAACCCGAATTACAAAGGCAAGCGCGTCCCTTATTTTGATCGTGTCATCGTGCAGAATATTGTCGAATCTGCCACCCAGAAGATCGCGTTGGAATCGGGTGAGATTGACGTTGCTCTGGAAGTCACTGCGGATCAAGTGGCGGAGATGGCAAGCAATCCTGATGTCACCATCTACAAGAACCCTGGCCTTCAGGTGCATTTCCTGCTCATGAATGCGGATCCCAAAATCGGCGGCCCGGTGGCTGATCCGAAAGTAGCGAAGGCGATTCGTCTGGCGCTGGATTACCAGGGCTATATTGACCTGTGGGGCGGCGTAACCCCCGGCTCAAATCTGGCCGTTGGTCTGGCGGGCGCTTACAGCAGCACCAATGGCAAAGCCGTCAAACGCAATCTGGATGAGGCCAAGAAGCTGCTGGCCGATGCGGGCTATGCCGATGGCTTCAATATTGATCTGCACTACCCTGACTTCACATGGCAGGGCGTCAATATGAACACCAACGCGCAGAAGGTTCAGGCCGATCTGGGTGAAATTGGCATCAAGGTCAATCTCGTTCCGGCGGAAATTCAGGTCGCGCTGGAAGGCTATCGCGCTGGCACAGATGGCTTTAGCTACTGGTTCTGGGGTCCCGATATTCTTGACTCACTCGATATGCTGTCATTCCTCCCTGGCGGCAAGGTGGCCTCGGAACGCGCCAAGTGGCTGCCAGAAAATGCTGATCCGAAACTGATGGATCTGATCGCCAAGGCGAAGGTCGAAACTGACGCCGCTGCCCGTGAAAAACTGTTCAATCAACTGCAAGATATGGTCCAGGAGAGCGGCGCGTTCGCTCCGTTCATCCAGCCTGATATTGCCGTTGCCACCCGCGCTGATATTGAGGGCTATGTCTGGCATCCTCAATGGGCACTGGATGTCTCGCTGCTGCATCGCAAAAAGTAAATCGCGCTTCGTATAAGTCGGGGCGCAGAATGCTGGTAGGTGTGTAGGGACATGACATGCCATGTCCGAATCGAGGGACATGGCGTGCCATGTCCCTACAGCCACATCATTTATGCCTCATGATCAGTGTGGTAGGTGGGTAGGGGCGCAGCGTGCTGCGTCCAAAACGTGGGTTTGGCACGCCAAACCCCTATAGAGTGATGATTTCGCGGTCAAAGTGGATTTCAGTTCAATATTCTGACACAGAAACAACCACAAAATCAAGAAATGCATTATTGGTTACATAGCGAGTATTCAGGTCACATACAGGGGTCATCTCCCCTGTCAATATAGATGCACTTAAACAGCCGCTTTATTTGGCTGTGTATCGCGCCGATCAAGACAGCCACGATCCTCTGGTCAGATCGTTGTGCATGGCGCTCCTAATTCTACGGCTGAACTGAAGGCTCCTGGTATGTCGTTTCCTCTGTATATTTTGCGGCGCTTCCTGCTGACGATTCCGCTTGTCCTCGGCATTACAGTGGTGGCATTCCTGATTGCGAATGCTGTGCCTGCTGATCCGATCAATGCCAATCTGCCGCAGAACGCCCTCAACAATCCTGAAATTATCGCGGTCTTTCGCGCCAAATGGGGACTGGATAAGCCGCCTGTTGAACGCTATTTGACCTATCTCGGCAATTTGCTGCGGGGCGATCTTGGCACATCGATCAAGACCAACCGTCCCATCGCCGCTGATATTGCTCGCTTCCTGCCCGCAACCATAGAACTCTCGACGGTGGGCATTCTGTTCGGCGTCGGGTTGGGCATTTTGTTCGGCGTCATCTCGGCAGTGTGGCGCAATTCTCTCATTGATTATGGGGTGCGAATCCTCTCATTGATCGGCGTCAGCTTCCCGATCTTTCTGCTGGCGCTGCTGGCCTTGAGCATCTTTCATGCCCAGTTGGGCTGGCTGCCGGGACCGGGGCGCATCAATCCCCGTATCACGCCGCCGCAGACGATTACGGGCCTGTATGTAGTAG
>DAOTUR010000631.1:0-2688 GCA_034436915.1 Anaerolineae bacterium | reverse complement strand
CCAAGACGATGTAGAATAAAAGGACAAGCCACAAGATAATCACGGACGCCGATCCAAAAATGGTTTGTTCGTATTGCCCCTCTCTGAATGGGAACGGCTATTTCTTTGGAAAAGCCTTAGATCAGATATCTTTTTCCGATCTCAATGCGGCAATTGCGACGATATGTTATAATGGCGCGTGTTAAGTCCTTATCGGCAGTTGGTTATCATTTGGTTTCGGAGGTGCAACCGTGAGTCGGTGGCCCAACAAATATGTAATTGGCCTCACGGGAAATATCGGGGTCGGCAAGAGCGTCGTGCGTCAGATGCTTCAGCACTCCGGGGCCTATACCATTGACGCAGACAGCCTCGCCCATCAGGTGATGATGCCCAATGCTCCCGCCTATAAACCCATTCTCAGTACATTTGGACAGTTTATCGTCGGCCCCGATGGACGAATCAATCGTCAGATGCTGGGGCAAATGGTGTTTTCCAATCCAGAAGCGCTCAAAAAATTAGAAGATATTACCCATCCGATCATTCGTCAGGGCATCAATGCCCTCGTCTCGCGCTCAACCCAGCGCGTCGTCGTCATTGAAGCCATCAAACTCATCGAAGGCGGCCTGGCCGATATGGTCGATGAGGTGTGGGTGGTCGATGTCAAACCCCAGATTCAGTACAAGCGTCTGATCGAAAAACGCAAGATGAGCGAAGCCGAAGCGAAGCAGCGCATTCTGGCGCAGGGGCCGCAGGCGGAAAAACTCAAGCGTGCCAATGTCGTCGTGGATAACAACGGCAACGTGGAAGACACCTGGAAGCAGGTGCAAAAACAGTGGGGTGAGATTCGCAAGAAGCTCACAGGCGGCGCACCCGCCCCACAAGGCACTCAGGCAGCGGCCCCGGCAGGCTCCACCAAGCCGATTGAACCCGTTGACACAATGGATGGCGAGGCGCACACCATTGATGTGGCGGGAGTCACCGTCAAGCGTGGCAATCCCAACCGCGCCCAGGCCATCGCCGATTTCATCAAGGATGTGACAGGGCGCAATTTGACCCGCATTGAGGTGATGGAAAACTTCGGCCAGAAGAACTATGTGGTGGCCCAGGACGCCAATAGCAAAATCGTTGGCTTGATGGGCTACTCCGTCGAAAATCTTGTCACTCGTGTCGATGAGTTCTACTGCGGCAAAAATCTGGCTGTGGATACCATCGTCCATGCGCTGGTTGTGGCGATGGAAGAATCCTCCAAGGAACTCTCAAGCGAAGTGGCGTTCTTCTTCTCACCGTCCGAAACGCCGCCGCCCGTCCTGCGGGCCTATCAAACGGATGGCTACCAGCCGATCACCTTGAAGGACATTAAAGTTCCGGCATGGCGCGAAGCGGTGGAAGAGGCCGTGTCGCAAAAGGCGATTCAGGTGCTGTGGAAGCAGCTTCGCAAAGATCGCGTCTTACAGCCGATTTAACCAGACAATCTTTGACATACACAAGGGCGCAGCATATGCGCCCTTGTGTATTCGTACCTGATTTTTGGATTTGGTCTTTACCCTCACCCCAACCCCTCTCCCACTGCGTGGTAGAGGGGCTTTTACCCAACTCCCTTCCTCGCCCCTTATGGGAGAAGATAGCCGGGTGGTGAGGGGTCAAAAACTGAGGGTATTTGTACCTATTGTTCTTGCAACACCAGCGCGGCCCATAGCGGGCGATGATCGCTGCCCGCGCTCGTCGGCCCGACATTGATCTCCGCGATATTGACCGCCTCTCCGAGAAACATGTAATCCAACCGCAGAAATGGCACAACGCCATGCGTGAACGTATGCCCCAGGCCCCATCCCCGCACGCGATAGGCATCGACAAAGCCATAATCATGCACGATATGGGCATAATCGTCGGACAGCTCCGGCATATTGAAATCGCCGACCATCATAAACGGCGGCGCTTCCTGGCGGGCCTCTTTGAGCAGCGCATCAATTTCTTGCCCGCGTAGGGTGGCATCGAAGAAGCGGCCCTGCATCCCCGGATGAGTAGGGTGCAGATTGTAGAGCGTCAGTGTCTGCCCGTTCATATCAATACGCACGCTCTGATGGCCCAATGAGACCGACATCCAGTCATAATCCCAGTAGCGATCATCCGAGAGCGGAAACTTGCTCATCACGCCCAGGCCACGAAACTGGCCTTTGTCGCTGTGCAGGGCGCGATAGGGATAGGTCGTCGCAAAGTGCTCTTCGAGGGCGGCGGCTGTGCGCGGATTCAGTTCTTGCATGGCGACCACATCGGCATCGGCGTCCTCAATCAGTGTCACTGTCGATGTGGAGTCGCGCCCATCATCGAACAGGTTAAAGGTCATGAGGGTAAACGAGGTTTGATCGGCTGTCGGAGTCAGAGAAGCGTGTGGCACAAAATGATCGCCAAACGTGATGAGGAAGGCTAAAACAGCGGGCAGCAGCAAAACCAGGGTACGCCGTGAGCGCAGCAGCAGCGCCAATGGGATAAAAAAGAGCGCGGGCAGCCAGAAAATCTGGGCAAAGGTGTTGAACAGGCCCACCAGACTCCAGCGCTCACCAATGCCAATCTGTGCCAGCAGAATAAGAATTGGTAACTGCTCAGGCAGGCAAAAGTGGCAGAACAACCATGATCTGAGATAAATTTAGGCCATGAACGAACCTCTTGATGTGACCCAACTCCAAGCCCTCGATAAGGACAGCCTGATTG
>DAOTUR010000630.1:0-5130 GCA_034436915.1 Anaerolineae bacterium | reverse complement strand
TGTGGCGGTGCAGAGCGTGGTGCTGAATAACGGCTTTGGGCAAGACCCGGAGTTAAGCGTGCTCGATGAGAAGACACTGATGATTGTGAAGATCATCCGCGCCATTCATCGCATGATCCCGATTTTTTAACCCCTCCCACCTCTCCCTGACCCTCCCCACTGCGTAGGGATAGGAAAAAGCCCCTCCTTGCGAAGCGGGGTGGGGTCACATCATCACAATTTTCTTCGCCACACGCAGTTGAGCGGGGAAGATGGGCAAAAAGTCGATGAGGCCGCCGCCCGCATAGCGCGATTGGCGCTCCTGCAAGAAGCGATTGAGTACGCTCACGGTAGCAGGCAGGAAGGTCATGCCGCGTACCTTCTTCTCCATGAGCAGATACGATTTGTACTCTGGCTCATTGACGTGATGCTGCAAATACATCGCCACCGCTGCGCTGATGAACAACCACACGAATTGATCCTCCCACGCCGGATGCAGCGCCCGGAATTGATCGGTCACGGGCAGTTCTTTCTCCGTCGCCTCGGCCACTTTTTTGGCATGATGCCGTAGATACTCGGTGAGCAGGATGCGCGTGAACTGCGACAGCGCCCCGCGATAGGAGTGCGTCATCATCGTGTCTTCGTCATAGGGCCAGGGCGGGCTGTCGCCCCACGCCTGCGGCGGCGGAATGATGGCGATGAGCTGATTGCCGACGCGGATGCCCAGTTCATCATCGGCCGGATAGCAGATATTGGGCATGACGAGCAGCGTTTCTTTCACGTCACCCAGGAACGGCGATAAAAACGACTTGAAATCGATCTTGTCGAAGACTTTTTTCGCCTGCGCCTCAGAATTCTCCCAGGTCGCTGCATGGGTCTGCCAGAATTCTTCCAGCTTGGCGGTGTGATAGAAATCCTTCAACTGCTCGTTGAAGCCCGCAGGCATCCAGGCGGGCGGCTGTTCCAGCGTAAAGTCGGTGGGGTGAAGCTGCATCCCCAGCGTGAACAGTGCCTCGATGGGCGTCTTCTGATCGAGCAGAGTTTGCAGCGTCTGGATGGCGGGATGGCTTTTGTAGCCGTTGTCCGTCATATATTTGATAGCGGCACGGCCATGCGAGTGCGCGTGATGACGCCGCCGCGCCTGGGCCGTTTCGGGAAAGTTGGTTGCGGCCAGGGCTGTGGCGATCAAGCGCAACCGATTATCCAACGTGACCTGCACGAATGGGGAAGAATCCTGGCTCATGGGAGTGTCCATTTAATGAGTCGATATATCCCCATTGTAGGGGGCAAAAGCGCGAACGGCAACTCAATTTTACTCATGGGGTTATAGCCGTAGGAGAAAGCGTTGGAGAGCCTTATGCGGATTGTACTCTTTACAGAAACTTTTTTGCCCAAAACCGATGGAATCGTGCGGGTGGTGTGTTTGCTGCTGGATCATCTCAAATCCCAGGGCATTGAGGTCTTGATCGTTGCGCCAAAACTCGATGGAGAGCCGATTGACGAGTACAACGGCTTTCGCGTCGTCCGAGTCTCCGGCGTGACGTTCCCATTGTACCCCGAATTGAAGCTGGTTCCGCCCTCCTATCAGGCGTACCGCGAAGTCGAGGCCTTTAAGCCGGATATGGCCCATTTCATCCATCCGATCATGGTGGGCATCCCTGGCATGGCGATGGCAAAGTATCTCGGCATTCCGATGGTGACATCCTTCCATCTCGATCTGGCGCGGCTGGCCGGGCATTTCAACATTGGCTTCATGCAGCCCGTCACCGATTATCTGACGCGGGTCGTCTTCAATTGGGCCGATTACAGCCTCGCGCCCTCCAAGATGATTCAGCGCGAGATGATCGCCCTCGGCATCCGCAACGTCGGCCTGTGGGGGCGCGGCGTCGATGCTGAGAAATTCAATCCGCACTTCCGCGATGCGAGTATGCGAATGCGCCTGAGCGATGGTCATCCCGAAGATGTGCTGCTGCTGTATGTAGGCCGCCTGTCGTTTGAGAAGCAGGTGGATAAGCTGCGGGCTGTCCTGGAGCAGGTTCCCGGCACGCGGCTGGCGATTGTGGGCGATGGGCCAGCGCGGGCGGATCTGGAAAAGCATTTTGAGGGTCTTCCCGCCCATTTTGCCGGCTATCTCAAGGGGACAGAGCTGTCTCAGGCGTATGCCAGCGCGGATATTTTCACCTTTCCCTCCGCGCTTGAGACGTTTGGCCTCGTCGTGACCGAAGCGATGGCCGCCGGGCTGCCCGTCGTGGCCTCGCGTGTGGGCGGCATCCCGGATGTGGTGGATATTGGTCGGACGGGTTACACGTTCGATGTGGGCGATGAGGTCGGATTGGTGGCAGGCGTGCGCGAGATCGTCAAAGATCGGGCGCACATGGCGCAGATGGGGCGGGATGCGCGGGCCTTTGCTGAGACACAGACCTGGCCTGCGATTATGGATGAGGTGGTGGCGCTGTATACCGCTCTCATCGAGACAGCTCAGGCAGAGGCTGTGAGCGCGTGATAGGCCCTTGAAGACGGCGATGCTTGCGGGTCTCACGTAGGGACATGGCCTGCCGTGTCCACCCATTTGGACAAGGCGGGCCTTGTCCCTACACACCGCCATAAATATCTCTATTTATCGCTGTGGTGAGGTACTACAAACCGACAATCTCACGGAAATGGGTTCGCAACGAGTCACAGCGTTTTTGTAGGCTCGCCCCTACGCCAATCCCACCTCAATGCTAATCCAGCGGCGGGTTGATCGACTGGGTGGCCTGCACCATTTCATGCATGTTGCGGAACGCCCCAATCACCTCATCCAGTGACAGCGGCTTTGAGAGCACCATATCCACCCCGGCAGCAATGGCCTCGCTCATGGTGGAGCCGCCCATTGCCAGCGAAATACCTGTGACAGGGATGTGACGCTCACTGTACTGGCGCAGATAGCGCAGCACATCCGTCCCATCCACCTCACCAATCATCAATTCCATGATGACTATTTTGGGCGGATAGGTATCAATGAGCTGAATCGCTTCGGCGGCGCTGTGCGCGACGACAGGTGTATAGCCCGCCTGCTCTGCCACCTGCTTGATGATCTGGCAGATATATTCATCTTCATCGAGGATGAGGACAAATTCGCCCTGGCCCAGTTCCGGCACTTCCAGCAGATGCTGGCGGTTGGGGTGGGATTGATCTTCGCTGAACGGCTTCATCACAAAGCGCATTTGCATTTCAAGATCACCCAGGCGGATGCGATCCCCATCCCGCAGGCGCACGGGCGTCAGCGAACTGAGTTTCTCGCCGTTCAAATATGTGCCGTTGGCGCTGCCCTCATCCTGCAAGATGACGCGGCTTTCCTGGGCATAGATGCGGGCGTGCCGCCGTGAGACGCCTTTGGTCTGGCCGCCGAACGGGTCAAGATTGATCTGGGGATAAATGCCCTTATGCGGATCCATACGGCCAATCAGGACAGGGGCTGTTAGATCTGTTTTGAGGATATCGGCAGTACCAATAATCCGAAACTCCAACACCCAGGGAATGATATGATCAAGCGGGCCTGTCTTACGTGGGGTCACATGCGGAACCACGTCTGGACGTAAGGGTTGGGTGTTCTTCTCTGAATGTGAGGGATGATCCATCTGTCTGACTCCAACGCGATCCCTAAATAGCATCAGCATAACACAATTTGTACCATCTTTTATGATCAGGCGTAAGGTAGCGTAAAGATTTGACACGGCTTTATAGGATAAATGTCCCACATGTTGCGGTGAATGTGTCTTTGCGCTTCAATCTCGGTAAGAAAACTGATACTTAAGGACAATTTCAATGGATTTTACCATATCGTCATCCGTGCAAGACCTCGCCCGCCGTGTCCGTGCCTTCGTCGATACCCATGTCCTCCCGCTCGAACATGACATGCTGCATGGTGCAACCATCACGCGGGAGGATGTCCTGGCCCTGCGCGATCTCGCCCGCGCCGAGGGCCTGTTTGCGCCGACTATGCCCAAAGACCTGGGCGGCCTGGGCCTGCCGCTGCCGGACTGGATTCCGGTGCTGGAAGCGGCAGGGCGCAGTCTGCTCGGCCCGCTGGCGATTCACTGTTCCGCTCCCGACGAAGGCAATATGCACACGCTGCATCTGTTCGCCAACGACGAGCAGCATGAGACCTATCTGCGCCCGCTGGCGGCAGGACGGGTCTTCTCGGGTTTCAGCATGACCGAGCCACCCAATGGCGCGGGCAGTGATCCCACCATGATCCAGACCAGCGCCACCCGCGACGGTGACGACTGGGTGATCAACGGTCATAAATGGTATACGTCAAATGGGGAGGTTGCGGATTTCTTTTTGATCATGGCCCGCACAACGCCTGATGTCCCCGCCCACAAAGGCTGCTCGATCTTCCTTGCGCCCGCGACCACACCCGGCATCAACATTGTGCGCGATGTGCCGACGATGGGCCTGCATGATTTTGGCGGCCATGTCGAGATCAAATACGAGAATGTGCGCCTGCCGCACAGCGCTCTCATGGGCGAAGAGGGCCAGGGCTTCGCCATCACCCAGGCGCGGCTTGGCCCGGCCCGCCTCACCCACTGTATGCGCTGGACGGGGATTGCCCAGCGTGCGCTCGAAATTGCCACGCAGTACGCTATGCGGCGTGATGCCTTTGGCAAAAAGCTCATGGAGCATGAGGCGGTGGCGTTTATGCTGGCTGACAGCGAGGTTGAGCTGCACGCGGCGCGGCTGATGATGCAGCAGGCGGCCTGGCTGCTCGGTCAGGGCGATCAGGCTCGCACGGAAACATCGATGACGAAGCTGTATATCAGCGAGGCGGTCAATCGCATCATTGATCGGGCGGTGCAGATTTGCGGCGGCACAGGCATCAGCCGCGATCTGCCGTTGAGTCACTGGTACGAATCGGCGCGGGCGTTTCGCATCTACGATGGCGCGTCAGAGGTGCATCGCATGGTGACGGCGCGGGCAGTGGCGAAGAAGTATGGCATGGGGGAGAATATGACATGGGCAAGATAGCTTCTCTGCACAACGTACTTGTTGTCTTTTGAGCCAGAAAGCGCATGAAAAGAGAGAATTGTATCGTAGGGACAAGGCCCACCTTGTCCGACATTGTGGACAAGGCGGGCGGACAAGGCGGGCCTTGTCCCTACGTCAATA
>DAOTUR010000629.1:0-4178 GCA_034436915.1 Anaerolineae bacterium | reverse complement strand
AGTGTAGCGCATGAGCGGGGGGAGGGGAATGGGGGTCAATCACCAAAAGTGTGTATGAACCTTCTCGTGGCCCGGCGTTGCGCGGTTGGCCCCTTTGCGGTTAGAGTGAAGGGGTCGATCAATCATCTGGAACACGCTGTATGCTGCATTGGATTGCCGTTGGATGTCTGTGTCTTCTCGCTATCTGTGTGGCGGCGCAGGATGGGCCGACGAATACAGTCTTTTTTCTCGCCCGCACCGATACCGATCAGGATGGGCAGGTGACAGACGCCGATAATATGCGCCTGTATCAGGTGGCATTGGATGGGACGGTACTCTTCGTCACGCCGCCACAGGAACACGTGCTGCTGGATGCCGTCAACTCGGATATTACATCGCCGATTATGGCAGCGGTGCTTGTGCAAATGCCTGACAATACGCTTGAGATTCAATTCCTGGGCGGCGATCTTGCACCCCTCCCGCTCAACACGATGGCCGTTGTCACGGATGTGCATTTTGTGGGTAGCACGCTGGTCTGGCAGGGGCGTACCTATTTGAGTGACGAGCAAGCCTGGGTCTACGATTTGATGACGCATGATATCTCGCGTCTGGACAGCGTGCCACCGCCTTCCAGCGACGATTTACAGCCCATGATGATCGATGGAGAGCCGTTTTTGCTGCAACAGCCACTTGGGAATGATCTTCTCATCGTGCAGCACCTGGATGTAGACTCCGCTGATGCCCTGTGGATATATGACAAGACGGAAAAGCGCCTGACGCCCTTCAATGCGTGGCTCTTCGTGGAGCCGCTTTTGATCGCCACGCACTCGCTGGGGCCGCGATTGGCGGTGCTGGGCCGTGAGTTTGATGGCACAATGAGCCTGTCTACAGTTGATTTTTCAGCGAGCGTCGCCATGCCCAGCGTCACGCAGATTCTCAGCGGCCTGATTAATCCGCCGTATATGGCGATGCAGTGGACACGTGATGGCTCGCAGCTTTTGCTGGTGGGCGACTCAGGCGATTTTGTCGTCAGCAGCATCGGGCGCATCGAGGCCGTCTACGCGCTCGATATTGGTACAAGGGCCTTTACGCGTCTCTCGCCGGAGGCCAGCCTCGTTGAGCGTAATTCGATCACAACACAATAGAGCGGGTTTGGCACGCCAAACCCCTACACGCCAGTCGACATATGATCATGCAATCCTGGTTTTGACGACAATCGGGCGTTTTTTGCGCCGTCTGTTGATCGCCTGCGTTCTCTTCATCTCCTACAGCCTGACTCGTCCGCCGTATTTGAGCCTGACATACGGCACAGATGGCGGCGAACTGACGACAGCCGCCGCCACCTTTGGTATTGCTCATCCACCGGGCTATGGGCTGTTTACGCTCGTCACGGGTCTTGCGATGCGGATTATCCCCGGTGACAGCACCGTACAAAAGATGCAAATCATCGCGCATCTCACGGCCATTGCGCTGAGTCTGCTGGTGGGCATGATCGCGTCAGCCCTCATTGCGGAGCCGCGCCGTAGAGAACAGGTGTTTACGCTGGCGGCGCTGCTGTGCGGTTGGTCGCGGCCTGTGTGGGAGCAGGCGCTCATGATTGAAGTGTATCTGTTTCTGGCGCTGCTGATTGCAGGGATTTTGTATCTTGTCACCCTCCAGAATAAAGGCCGCTGGACATATCTCATGATCGGCCATGTCATAGGGCTGGCTGTGACGCATCATCTCACGGCGCTGCTGTGGCTGCCGGGACTGGCGATTCTCCTGCTTCAAAAAGGCCTATCGCGCCGCTTGCTCTGGTCATTGATCGGCCTGATCACGGGATTGTGGCCCTGGCTGTACCTGATGCTGCGAGCGGGGCATGTGGCGCAGGCCAATTGGGGCGGCATTGAGCAAGGACGCGAGGCGTTGATCGCTCACATCACGGCGCAGGAGTACCGCGTGTTTTTGCAGCCTGTCTCGCTTGAGGCGGTGCTGCATGGCATCGTCCAATGGGTGAGCACTTTGCCCGCACAGATCACGCCATTCGGTGTGATCCTGCTGCTCATTGGCATCGCTGTCCTGCTGCATGAGCGCAAGTGGGGAGGACTGCTGGCATCGGTGCTGTGGATCGTGGGTGTGGCTGGATTTACCGGGTTGTATCGTGCCCCACAGACGCAGGCGGCCTATACGCTGGGTCTAATAATTCTCATAGTCATGATAACAACTAGAGGTGTGATGCGATTGATTGGGGAGGGGTCGGGGTGGATCATGTGGGGGGTTCCGCTTTTGCTGGTTGTGGCCCACGCTCAGAATCTCGATCAAAGGGATGACATGTCTGGCCTGGATTTCCTGGCACGGGTGAATCGTCTTGCGCCGCCTCACGCGGTTGTGCTGGTGGAGCGCGATGGCGAGACATTTTTGCTGTGGGCGGCGCAAACGCTTGAAGGCTGGCGGCCCGATCTGGCGATCATCAATGGCACGCTGCTGTATAAGGACTGGTACGCGGCCTCTCTCGCCCGCCTCACCCCCGATCTGTCGCTCGTGGGGGCAACACAGGCCGAACGATTGCAATCCCTGTATACGACATCGCGCCCGATCATTGCGCCACGCCTGATCAAGCCGCCGCCGGGGATGCAGGCTGTGCCGCTTGGAGAGGGCTGGTACTGTCTCGTCAAAGCCAGAGCGTTATGCTGATCGATCAGGGGCGACTGTCTGTGAGATTGTCTTCCTCTGATAGGGTGCGGCTGGATGTGTCATAGATGAAAGTCTGCAAACGCCCATCATGATGCTTGATCGTCACATGCCACATGGCCCTCATATCCGCCACAGCGGGCAGATTGAAGGTTTCATCTGTATTGGCGGGCAGCGTATAGGTCAATTTGATGGTGCGTGATTGGCCGTAGGGGATCACCATCACAGAACCCCAGCCCTTCACGCCGCCATCCTTCACGGCATCAATGCGGCCTGTCTGCCCGCGCAGGCCGAATGGAAATTGATCCGCCGCGACGGGCGGAATGTCGTAAGCCGTCAATTTTGATCTGGGCATGGGGTAGATCATGGCATAAATCCACGCACACCCCAGCATACGATCCTCATAAGTTGGCACGCCGAGCGCCAATGCGCCTACACTGTCAATGCTGTGGCATGTCTGGAGGCGCGGATCGATAGGGCTAGAGTCTATCGGTGGGGAGGTATACGTGATGGTCAGGGCGGCGTGCGGCGGAGACTGCGTAAAATCGACGCTGTATGCCATTTCACGTCTCAGCGATGACGATGTTTTGTTGTAACCGATGTTGTTCTCGCTGTAGAGAACAGTATTGCCCTGCGGCGCAAAGGGAAACGGCCCGCTCCAGTGTCGCGCTGCAAAAAACGCTTGCAGGCCCGCGTCGGGGCTGTAGAGCAGCACATCGCCGCGCATGAGCATGTCATTCAGGGCCGGGATCACGCTGAGTTGATCGGAGAAGGGGAGGGCGCGAGTCGCTGCGATCAACTGGCGGGCTTTATCGCCAATGAAGGACTTGTCGCCCTGCGGCCCTGACGCGCTGTCCGTCCAGGCGGCTCGCAGCCAATCCAGACTTGTATCCTGATTCAAGGTATGGCAGGTCGTGCTGCTGCACGCCTGCATGGGCGGCAGATGCCGCATGAGCGTGCTGAGGGCACTCATATTGACGGTGATGACAAGCAGCGGCGTCTGGGCGTGCGTCGTCAGCGTATAAAATTTGCTGGCAGCCTGGGCGCTGGTGGGGACATCGGGCGACCAGTTGGCATCGCGGAACGACCAGCGATCAATGCCCATAGTATCATGCATCGGTTTGGGCGGCGGCACGACCAGCACCGCGCCGGAGGCGGTGGGCGGCGTGTCAATCTCATAGCTGCTGCCCAGATGTGTGACGAAAGCGCCATTTGTGCGCGTGATCGTCATATACGCTGTTGTGAAGCCGCCCGTCCCGCGTCTCTCATCGGTGTTGTTGAAGAGAATCAGCACATTCGCGCCCTCGTTCAGCAGCGGGCCGATGACGCGCACAGCCGTTGCCAACCCGATGACGAGCAGGATCACGGCCAGAAAGAGGAGGCGGACACAGCCGCGCTTCAAGACGGTGTTCATCGAATCGGCGCGGGATACCCCTGCCTTTAGGCATGGGGAGGGAGAGCGCCTTGTCCTTTCTGGTAGGTATAGCCGTCAGAGTGGTGAAGTGTCTTGAGATGTTTGTGCGATGCCG
>DAOTUR010000628.1:0-1553 GCA_034436915.1 Anaerolineae bacterium | reverse complement strand
CGGAATCGCTCGGACAGGGCATTAAAGAGCGTCCCCAGGCCAAAAAACAGCGCCGTCGCATTAAACACCCAGCCAATCACCGGAATCGATGTGAGCAGCGCCAATGCGATCACCCCAATCGCCAGTTTGATCAGCGTCGTCCGCAGGCTGTTATCATCGGGGCGGTTGGCCGCCGCCCAGAGAAACGTCCCCATGCTCAGGGCGATGACGATGCGCGCCACGAAGATCGCCACAAAGTAAAACACGCCCATGCCGACGCCGTTGGCAAGCGCCAGCAAGACCGCCGCTGCCACTGCCACACCCTTTAGCGTGAGCAGTTGCAAGACCACCACCAGCAGCAGACTCAGCACGAGCATCATCAGCACAATAGGGAATGACAGAATGAACGCCAACATGCCCACGCTGAAACTGGCGACGGGCCGCCAGCGCAAAATCCGCATGGGCTGACGCGGCCACAGCGGGGCGATGAGAAGCATCACCAGGCCAATCGTAAACAGTGTGGTCGCCTCTTGCAGCACGCCTTCGGCATACGCCCGCAGTGTGCCGGGCTGATCCAGATTGGGAATCGTACTGGCCGGGGGCAGATAGGTCACGGGGATTTTGAGCGTGCCTTTGATCTCGCCCGCCGCCGGGCCAGTGTAGATGAGTTTGCCATCGACCCGCGCCCCTTCCATGATCGTCAGGCCCGGGTTTTCCAGATCGACAGGGAACGACAGCGGCAGCAGCAGCGTCTCAATGCGCGAGGCATCCGACTCGGGATTGCCGACGCTGGCATTGATATCGCCATGCACCCAACCGCCCACCGTCAGGCGTGATCCCCAGTAATTGATTTCATGATCGACACTGCCCAACACGCGCATCTGATAGCCAATGCCCGTGATGCTGCCCTTGAGCTGGACTTCGGGCTGAATGATGGTGCTGAGGGACAGGTTGAACAGCCCGCCCTGGTACTGCGCCGGACGTTCAGGATCGCCGGGGACGCTGGGCGGCAGGGCCTGTGCGGAGAGGCCGAGGAGCAGGCCCGCAAAGTGGATGTTCTGGCCGATTTGCCCGCGAATATCGATCTGGCCGCCGCTGAGATAGACGCCGCCCGTGACTGTGCCGCTGACCGTACCGCGCAGGGCCACGCCGACCAGATCACCATCGACACTGCCCGCCATGTCCAGATTCTGGCAAAACACGAATAATGTGCCGACGATGTGTTGATCGGCAGGAACGGTGCAGGTGGTTCCCTGCAAAAAGTCGCGGGCCTGCACTGTGCCAATGACAAGGAGCAGCAGCACCGTACATACGGTTATAACGCGATATCGGTGCATGGACAGGGCCTCCAGGGTTGTGCCTGAGTCCTGTTGATTATAGAGGCGCGAGGCCGATTGAACCACCGCAGAGGATTAAACTTTTGCAAGATCCGACGAATGCCACAAAAAAGAGCCATCATCGAATCGGCGCGGGATACCCCTGCCTTTAGGCATGGGGAGGGAGAGCGCCTTGTCCTTTCTGGTAGGTATAGCCGTCAGAGTGGTGAAGT
Organism: Anaerolineae bacterium; assembly: GCA_034436915.1. Lineage (GTDB taxonomy): Bacteria > Chloroflexota > Anaerolineae > Aggregatilineales > Phototrophicaceae > JALHOR01. The sequence continues at coordinate 25 of DAOTUR010000628.1, read as the reverse complement.
GTCTTGAGATGTTTGTGCGATGCCG
>DAOTUR010000627.1:0-2780 GCA_034436915.1 Anaerolineae bacterium | reverse complement strand
GGGGGACTTCAAACGTTTTTCTCCCCCTCGCTGAACGGTGCGGAGGGGCTGGAAGGAAAGGTTTGACAGTCATTCCAGCGCTCTCGGCATCATTTTATGGGGGGTGCGTAAGGTGAGTTTGTCATATAAACACCTCATGCGTGGATAGGCAATCCCTATCATGCACGATGATGACAAGTTCAAATGAGAGCCGCGTAAGTTTCGGCTCAACAGGCGTCACAAGCCGAGCATATTGCCCATATTGCCGATGACGCCGCCAATGCCATCTTCATTGCCTTTGTCTGTATCCCGTGTATCCTGGATCACATCGCGGCGGCGGTTCGGACGATTGCGAAGACCGGGATAATTGTCGGTGCTGAAACCGGCATCGCCCATCGCGCCACCCGATACATCACGCGGCGCACTGAGCGAGGCGCGGCGCGGGATGCCGCCTGTCTGAGTCGGGAAGAAGGCATTCGGATCGGCACTGCCAGAGGGCGCAGACTGCTGCTGATATCCCCCTCCTAACGGTTGATAGGGAGCCGCCGGATAGGACGGATTCGGCGCGGCCTGCTGCGGATAGCCACCGCCAAGCGGCTGATATGGCGATCCCGTCAGCGATGGCATATTGGGCGCGGGATAAGACGGATTGCCCGATGTTTGTACACGATTGTCATACAACGGCTGGATCGTGCCGCCTGACAACTGCGGCGATCCTATCGGAGCGATGTTTTGCAGGCCCTGGTTATAAGCGGGGGCCGATTGAGCACCATAGGAGGGCTGCTGTGGATAGGCCGCCTGCTGAGGAGCACCCTGCGCCAGAATCGTGGGCGGTGCGCCCTGCCGCCGCAGCGCCTCATCAAAATCGAGCGACTGGGCTTTGGCTTTCAACACAGCCCCTGCCGGACGGCCGGACGTTGGCGGCGTGCGACCCTCTGGCGTCTGATCGACACGCCCGATAATCAAATCGGCCACCATCGGCACAAGGCCCGACACGCCACGCCGAATAATAAACACCCCCACCACAAAGATCAACACAATACAGGTGCAGGCTAACAGACAGCCGACGAAGGCCACATTCCCCAATTGACTTAAAAGACGTTCCATTCAACAGACCTTTTAGGCTAAGGCTGGTTATCGAGTTGAGGGTCTTGATCGCTCTCAAGATGAATATTGAGAAACGGACGCGGCGACTGGCGCGTCGCTTTATCCAGGCGCACAGGCCATCCACCATCAGATGTCGTTTCATCCGCGACATGAACAGTTGTATCGGTGATCAGCGCTTTAGGGATGACGGGTGACAGCGCCGATCCCACACTCTGGGCAGTGATCGGGGCATCAGGAAACATCGCCGACTCTTTGAGCGATTGACTTTGATCAATCAGCGTCTGAGCACGATGCGGCTCAGTCGGCAGCTCAATCGGGGCGTTGGGATCGACAAGCCGATCACGATCCAAAGCCGTGCGAAGCACCATGCTGATCAGCCGAAGTGGTGATTTCTGGATCATAAATACCCAGATGTAGGCAATTATGAAAAAAATTGCTCCAATGATGATCAGCGCAATGATCATCATCTCAGGCCGTAGATCAGGCATGGTCACTTTTCCTCTTTAGACCCCGCGTCACCACAGAGGATAGCACACTTTTTCGCGTTCGGTGGACTATAAAGCAAATCTTAATCGCGGGATCAGAACGCGCTTCTTTCACATTCAGGCGCGAGGCCGAGGCCGCACACTCTCTGTGTGATGGAGACAGACTGAGAGGCGGCTGATCATTCTCATATACGTACATTTGTGCTATGATGAGACTGCGATAAGGCCCAGTTATGAGAGGTTCGTGTGGTTAAACTCGTCTCGTGGAATGTCAATGGCATTCGTGCCGCGCACAAAAAGGGCTTCCTCAACTGGCTTGAGCAAACCCAACCCGATATCCTCGCCTTGCAGGAAACCAAAGCCTCGCCCGATCAATTGGAGGATGTGCTGCGTAATCCGCCGGGCTACTGCACCTATTGGGCCAGCGCCAGGAAAAAAGGCTACAGCGGTGTGGCCCTGTACACGCGCAAAGAGCCTCTGAACATCATGATTGGCCTGGGGCGCGATGAATACGATGACGAAGGCCGCACCATCATCGTGGAATATGACGATTTTGTCTTCATCAATGCCTATTTCCCCAACGGCCAGCGCGATCTGGGCCGCGTGCCCTACAAACTCGCCTACAGTGATGATTTTATTGCCTACTGCGATGCGCTGCGGGCACAGGGCAAGAGCGTGATCTTTGCGGGCGATGTCAACACCTCGCACCGCGAGATTGATATCGCCCGTCCTAAAGCCAACGTCAAAAACACGGGCTTTTTGCCCATCGAACGAGCATGGATGGACAAGCTCATCGAGCAGCATGGCTATATCGACGTGTTCCGCCATCTCAACCCGGATCGCTGCGATTGCTATTCGTGGTGGTCATCGATTGGGGCGGCGCGGGCCAATAATATCGGCTGGCGGCTGGATTATTTCTTCATCAGCCCGGATCTGCTGCCGCGTGTGACCGATGCCAGTATCCATCCCGATATTCTGGGCAGCGATCACTGCCCGGTGAGCTTGACATTGGCGTAAGAAGGCCGTCACCCCTTAACTCCACCCCAACCCTCCCCGCTTCGCAAGGAGGGGCTTATTCCCTCCCTACGGAGCTATACATTACCCACATCTTTTTGGGGAAGGGGAGAGGGAGAAACGAAGTGCTTTCTCGCACGAAAGCTGCCCTATGAACGAGGCATAGACCCCGTTGGAACGAGGCAGCAGCGGGTG
>DAOTUR010000626.1:0-5125 GCA_034436915.1 Anaerolineae bacterium | reverse complement strand
GGCAAGGAATTTTTAAAGGGCCAAAGCGCTTTTGTAGGGGCGCGATGCATCGCGCCCCTACGCCAATCCCATATCAAATTTACGACTTGCACCATTGGTTATATAGGATGGGATGTTCGGCAGTATTGAGGCGCTGCTCACAGATAAGATCCACCGTATTGGAGGTGCCGAGTGGATAGCGCAGAATACCATGTCGCTCAGTCAAGCGAATCTCCCATTTTAAATCAGCTTTTTCCTGCTGCGGTTGTATGCCAATGACATATTCCATAAGGATATTGATCGCGGATACGCCCGTCCAACCAACGAAATCCCGGCCTGCTGGTTTTCCGGGCTGCCTGAATTCAGGGGCGTAGTTTTCCCACAGGGTTCCCGTCGCCTGAAAGACCTGTGCGACATTCTGAATGTGGTTGAGCGCGATCTCATAGGCGAGACTGTGCTTGTTGTGTCGACTGAGACCTCTCAGAATCATATAATTGGTCGGCGACCAGACGCCCCCTAACCAGTAACCTCCATAGGGATTGTAGTGTTGGCTATCATGGGCTTGTGTTGGGATACGATGAGGTCGATTAAAACTGCGCGAATCTTCCAGGTGAGCCATCATGCGTTCAGCACGCTCAGACGGAATCACATCGCTTAACAGACCCCAGAAAGCGCCAATGCTTTTGGTTTTACTCAGGTGTCCCTCTGAGGCGCGATCATAGTAAAACCCTGTTGTCTCATCCCACATGTTGGTGTTAATGTAGCCTTTGAGATGGTCAAACTCCTGCAAAAGCTCCTCATTAAACTCATGTCGCTCAATCACAATCGCAACATCGAGCAGGACACGACAGTTAAGAGCCTGCTGCATGGTGGCATCAACCCAGGTGTGATGACGATGATGATATTCTGAGTAGGGAATGCGCGTTTGATTGTCCATACCGCTGCCCCATCCGCTGGTCCAATAGCTCCCATCGGGGTGTGTGCGCCAATCTTTCCACCAGCGATGATAGGCAACTGCTGTGCATCGTACAAAGGCAAAGGGACACGTAGATCAGCACGAAAGCGAAATGGATTCTCTGCGACAGGATAGCGCAGCGGAAACGGATACGGCCCATCGAAGCGCTTGGGTGCATAATCCAGATCGTGAATTGCCAGATCAAAGGTGTTGAGGAAGATCGACAGCAGGTAGTTGTTGAAGGGATATTCAGGTTTCATGTGCAGTTGGGCGACCCATGCGACACGATTCGGCGTCAGGGGGTTGAGCACAGCCTCAAACACGGCATACATCCCATAAACAAGATACTCCGCCTCTCGTACTCCAGAGACGATCTGGGCCGTCTCACGATTGAAGCGGATTGAGACCGACTCGTGATCAGGGATGACGAAGCCAAAGACGAAGACATTGGCCGGGGCATTCGGGCTGCCGGGTCTAAAAGCCTGAACCACATCTTCGAGGAGCGCTTGTAATGACATGCTGATACTCCTCAATGGGCTTCAGCGTTGAGATCAGGCATCCGTTTTGAGATCACGCAGGGTGCTTTCAACGCTTTGCAGATGTTGAATCATGCGCTCCCGTGCGAGTTCGGGGTTGCGTGCTTTGATCGCGTCAAGAATGTCTTGATGGGCGCGGACGGCCCGCTCCACGCCTGCCACATCCACGCCACCCCGTCTGCTGGAGGCGGTGCGCTGGCTGCTGGCGATGCTCAGACGGGCGACAGACTGCATGATGCGCGTCAGCAGGGCATTGTGGGAGCATTCCGCCATAATGGTGTGAAATTCGACATCCAGGCGGGGAAATTCCTCTGGATGTGTCCGTAAGCACTCCCAGGAACGGGCCAGGATGTCATCAAAACGGCCAATCTCTTCCTCTGTGACGCGCTGTGTGGCCAGGGCAGTTGCTCCAGGCTCAATCACCTTGCGGGCTTCAATGAGGTCAAGAAATGAGTTGTCATTGAGCGAAAACACCAGATCAAAGCGCTCCACCAGAAGCTCAGTTTCCAGCGAGGTCACAAATGAACCTGATCCGTGTCGCAGTTCAATCACATTCATCATCGCCAGCGAACGCAGCGATTCTCGTACTGTGGGACGGCTGACACCCAACATAGCCGCAAGCTCACGTTCCGGTGGAAGCTTATCACCAGGGCGAAGCTGTTGTTCGCGGATCAGCGACAGGATGCGTTCTGTAATCTGGTCTGCAACGGCTTCACGATGAACGGTGCCACGAAACTGCTCATTGAGCTTGGCTTGGGATGTCATAACGCCCTATTGTTCTAGTGATCTGACCAATTTGAACTCTTATTATAAAACAAGATGGAGAATATCCATGCTTCTACCCTCCATCTTGTTTTATGACTTACGCTTTGGCAGCAAGCCAGGCGTCAATCTGCTTTTGCATCTCGTCACGAACGCGCTCAATCCCGGCATCTTTCAACGCCTGATTCAGCTTGCTAATGCCGTCTTTAGTATCGACGATACCGCCGCCAAGAGGACTGGCGTACTCCTGTGTGACAGCAGAGATGGAGGCAGTCTCCGTTTCGACGGGTTTGCGATCAAAGGTGAAGCCCAGAACAGGCGACGGGCGGGCATTGCGATTGAGTTCTGCTGTGGCAGGCCAGGCCCCGACCTGTGATTCGTCGGTGTAATAGGAATTGAAGACGTTGCCATACATCCAATCGGTGTTGGGATTGTAGCCTGTATCGCCAAAGCTGGCCTTGCCGCCCGCAGGCTTGATGAGCAGCTTGGCTTTATCGGCCCATTCCCAATGCACGCCCTCAAGGCCCTTGCACAGCATGTTGTAGAAGACCGGATCGGTATTGAGAAGCTCCAAGAACTTCACAGCCAATTCAGGATTTTCGGACACGGAACTCACTCCGTTCATGGTGGCTGTGACGCCGCCCGTCGTCAAAACAGGTTCCGCGATAGCTTTTGCGACGACGGCCTGTCCCCAGCGTGCTGCAACTTCCGCTTCACCACCGGGCTTCACAATATCCGAGATGCGCACAGCATACAGCCCCGCCTGCCATGCCGCATCCATCTCTGACCACTGGGCCGCATCAGCCGGCGAGTAGCCCGCCTTATACCAACTGCGTACCATTTCAGCCGCATGACGATATTCATCCGTTTCGCTGAAGATCAACACTTTGGCTTTGGGATCATCGCTGCGGACAACCAGCATGGTATCCTGCGGATCAAAATTCCACGATTCCGCCGTCAGGAGCTGCGCCAGATTGTACGAAACATGCGTCAGCACATCGTCTTTCTGGACATACTCATACACGGCTTTCAGAATGGGGTCAAGATCATCCCACTTCGTCAGCTTCATGAACTCATCTTTGAGTCCGATGGCATCCATCACATCGCTGCGGACATACGGCCCGAACGGTTTGACGAAAATCTGCTGATTGATCCCGCCATAAATATGTCCGCCGACACGGGCGGCTTCCCACATGGTTGGCGTGAGACTGGCGAAATAGCCTGGGGCCAGCTTGGGCAGGAGATCCTCCAATGATGAGAGATATTCCTGGCTCACATTGGTGTAATAGTTATTGATCCAGGGCGCGGTAAAGGCCAGATCATATTTTTCCGCCGACGCATTGATGAGTGAAATCTGATTGTCAAACGCGCCCCATTCTACCGCCCGCAGTTCAATCGTGGCCCCGATGCGCTCAGCCATATACGCACTCAGAGCCTCCTGAACTTTAGCGACATCCGGCTGTGCGCCGCCTGGAAAGAGATACACCAGACGCGGCATATCCTGTGCCGATGCGCGGCCTGACAGACCCAGAGCCAGCCCGGAGAGTCCGGTCAAACCGATCCCATGACTGACAGCGGCCACACCCAACGACTTCAAAAAACTGCGTCTCGAAACTTGATGACTCATGTCAAAATCTCCGTCTCAAAATCATTAATTGATACAGTGTTATCACGATGCGGATGCACCGTTACTAACCTATTTGAAAGCTCCCAGCGTGACACCGCGAATGAGATAGCGCTGGAAGAAGAGGAAGAAGATGGCCGCTGGCCCCGTTGCCAGGACTGCCATTGCCATGCGAGCTGTCTGGGTAGGGGCCTGTCCCACTGTGATATTGCCCACCGCGCTCTGGAGCTGTAAGGCCTGGGTATTGCTCTGGATGATGTAGAGCAGATATTGAAGCGGATACAGATTGGCATCACGGATGAAATACAGCGGCGTTGTCCAGTCGTTCCAGTAATTCAGCGCCGTAAACAGCCCGATGGTCGCCAGAGCTGGTTTTGCCAGTGGCAGCGCGATAGAGATAAAAATTCGCACTTCGCTCGCCCCATCCACGCGGGCGGCATCGATGAGTTCAGGCGGCAGCATTGCGAAGTATGTCCGTAGGATCAGGACATAGAAGGAGCCAACAAGCTGCGGCAGAATCAGGGCGAAGATTGTGTCCTGCGCGTGCAGATACTGTGTCATCAGGATGTAATACGGCACGATGCCGCCATTAAACAGCATGGTGAAGAACACAAAAAATGACAGCGGCTTGCGCAGCACGAATTCAGGCCGTGACAGCACATACGCCAGGAGAGACATGAGTGTGAGGGCTATGATCGTCCCAAATATTGTCGTGACCAGCGTGACGCCGTAGGCCCGCAGAATCGCTGTCGGATTGTGAAAGATCAGATCATAGGCGGCGGTGCTGAACTGGGACGGAATAAGTCTGTAGCCGCTGCGCGTGAGAGCCGTTTCATCCGTCAGGGAGGCCGACACAATGAGCAGAAGCGGGATGAGACAGCACAGGCCAAAAAAGAGCAGCGCCATATGAATGCTGAAACGGCTGATGACATTCATCAGGTGGTCGAAATCCTGCTGCCGCTGTGTACGGAGATGCTGCGTGTGAGTTGCCATAAAATCCTCTAGAACAGAGACAGCGGTTCATCGGCCCGCTCAATGCGGCGCACGATCCAATTAAATGTAAGGACCAGGATGAAGCCGATGATCGATTGATAGAACTGTGCGGCGGCGGCCATGCTCACATTATTCGTGACCAGCAACGAGCGATAAATGGTAACTGCTCAGGCAGGCAAAAGTGGCAGAACAACCATGATCTGAGATAAATTTAGGCCATGAACGAACCTCTTGATGTGACCCAACTCCAAGCCCTCGATAAGGACAGCCTGATTG
>DAOTUR010000625.1:0-4063 GCA_034436915.1 Anaerolineae bacterium | reverse complement strand
AAAACATACCAGCATTCATCACCCGGTACGGGCCAGCAACGGCGTCATACCGCCTATTCCACGCCCGCCGCAGCCCCCGGCGATGACACCCCAATCTGATGAATCGAGTGAGGCATGACATTTCTCATTGATGTGCAAAATGACGCTGAATATGTGTTTGATGCCGCCCGTTTGCAGGCCGCATCAACGGCGGTGCTCCAGCGCCACGATGTTGACCCGGACAGCACGCTTTCGGTGGTCGTAACCGATGATGAGGCTGTCCACGCTCTCAATCTCCAACATCGCGGCGTGGATGCCCCGACGGATGTGCTGTCATTTCCAGCGGATGCCCTGCCCGAAGATATTGATGAGGAGCCGCCGTATCTGGGCGACCTGATCATCGCCTTCCCGTATGCCAGCGCACAGGCTGCACGAGAAGGGCATGGGCTGGATGACAGCCTGTCGCTGCTGGTGGTGCATGGGACGCTGCATCTGCTGGGCTATGATCACGATACGCCGGACAATCGCACTGAGATGTGGGCAGTCCAAGCCGAGGTCTTGCGTGAACTCGGCATTGATCCGCAGATTGTTCCCAGCCTTGAGGATGCCAGTCATGACTCTGAAACGGATGACTGACTTCCTCACCTCAACGGCGCGGATCAATCCTGAGCAGTATGCGGCCAAAATCAGCCCGAATCGTGTGGTCAGCCTGGGCTATGCTCTGCGCGGATGGCTGTATATGCTGCGCTGGCAGAAGAATACGCGCATTATGTCGGTAGCGTCGGTGCTGGCAATGATCGCGGCACTGTGGTTGGAACTGCCGCTGGTGCAGATCGCGCTCATCGTGATCGTGATTACGATTATCTGGCTGACCGAATTCGTCAATGCGGGCATCGAAGCCGCCATTGATATCGCCGCTCCCGATATTCACCCGATGGCGCAGGTGGGCAAAGATGTGGCAAGTGCGGCGGTGCTGTTGGCGGTGCTGTGTGCGGGCATTGTAGGCGTGCTGCTGTTTGGCCCGCCGCTGGTCGTGCGGTTGGGATTGATCGCTCGATGAAAACTCTCCCCGATGATGAAGACATTGTTATGAGCACAATGAAGATTCGTCCGGAAGAGTACAGCCTCATTCGTGCAAAAGGTCGGCTGCAAGCGCTGAAGTTTGCCGTTGCGGGAATTTTCTATTTAATTCGCCGCCAGCGCAGCATCCAGGTCTTGATGGTGGTCACACTCATCTGTTTGAGCCTGGCATTGTGGCTCAATGTGCCGCTGGCCCTGCTTTTGGAACTGATCCTTGTCATCGGCATGGTCTGGATTGTTGAGGCGATCAACACGGCGATTGAAGCGGCTGTAGACGTAGCGACCCAGGAGTTTCACCCGATGGCGAAGGTGAGCAAAGATGTGGCATCTGGGGCGGCGCTGATCGCCTCATTTCTCGCTGTTGTTGTCTCATTGATGATTCTTCTGCCGCCGCTGGTGGAACGTTTGGGCAGTTAATAACACTTACCGTGTCCTGGTGGCGGCTTCGATTGGATTAAAGGGGAACCACGCTATGTCAGAACAGCGCAGCCGCGTTCGTGAACGCCAGGAAAAACGCCGTGAACAGCGCGGGGCGATGGTACGGCCCACCGCGACGCAGCAAATTCGGCCTGTTGGCACGCCGCCGCGCCGTAAACGCCCTGGTCTGCCGACAGGCAACATCCGCTGGGTGATTGCCATCATCGGCGCTGTCATTGTGATCGGGCTGGTGCTGGTGGCGGGCAGCTTGATCAACCCGCCCAAAGAGACAGAAGCCCCGAATGCGATGTGGCTCGACAGTCGCTGGACATATGGCAACCGCTCACTGGACGAAATGAAGGCGCTGACGAGCAAGCTGCAAACGGCGCAAATCGGGCATCTCTATCTCTACATCACCTCGATGCTGGAAGATTCGACCTGGGCCGGACAGAATGGACAGGCGTTTAATATGCTCGAAGAGCCGATTCGTCAGTATGTGCAGCAGTGGCGCAGCGCCTATCCTACTGCCAAACTGTATGCGTGGATCGAAGTCCAGGCCGATGTGCCGCAGTACCGCCTCGATAATCCACAGCTTCAGCGCGTCGTGGCTGACTTAAGTAAGCAGGCCAAAGATGTCTGGGGCTTCGATGGCATCTTCCTCGATGTCAAACCCGTGTTCGATGCCAACAAAGATTTCCCGACGCTGCTGCAAACCGTCCGCCGCAGCATCGGCCTGCAAATGCCGCTGGCGGTGGCCGTCCCGCCCGATTTAACGCCGACGGATGCGGGCCTCAAACTGCCGCCGCAAATTGCGCCCAACACCGTCTGGAGCCGCGAATACAAACAGCGTATTGCTCTGCAAGCCGATACGCTGGTGGTGAGCGCCTATAACAGCTACCTCGCTGATCCTGCCGATTATATTCAATGGGTGCAGTATCAGGTGTCGGCGTTTGCCGGGGCGATGAGCGGCATCAATACCGCGAGTCGTCTGGTCATCAGCGTGCCCAATTATGCCTCGCTGCTGCCCGCGCATAACGCCGATATCGAGTCGCTGGCCGGGGCGCTAGATGGCGTGCGGCGCGGCAGGGCGGCACTGGGGACAGCGCAGCAGCCGGTCTTACAGGGCGTGGCGATTTTTACCGAGCGCCTTCTCACAGAGTCGGAGTGGGCGACCTATCAAGAGAAATGGGCTGCGCCATAGGATCGTTGCACAATAGACAGGGTTGGTGTTCAATTGTAGACGCATGGCAGGCGCAAAGACTGTCCATGCTTTGACATATTCGCCCCATAAGGAGATTCCATGCCCGCCCTGATTCGCGTTCTCACATCGGCTGGTTTGCAAGATGCGCCCTATCAGGCGGCATCGCTGGCAGATGCCGCGCAGTATGAACCCCAGGAAGGCGTTTATACGGTTGCCAACACCTTTGAACGCACTAAAACTCTCAAGCTGGCGGCGCATTGGGATCGGATGGAAAACTCCGCACGATTGGCAGGTATTCCGCTGCATCTGGATCGCCCGCGTGTGCAAGCCGCCCTGCGCCAGATGATCGATGAATCGGGCTATGGCGATGTGCGCTTTCGCGTCACTGTGCCGCAGGGCCAGCTCGATCAGATTTTCATCACCATCGAACCGTTTAAGCCCCTCTCCGTCGATCTGCTCGAAAAAGGCGTGAGAGCGATCACGGCCCCCAACAGCGCCCGCCAGAATGCCACCGCCAAGACGACAGGCTGGATGCACGCCCGCGAGAGGTATACACAGGCTATGCCCGACGGTATCTATGAGACATTTTTGTGCGATGAAGCAGGGCATATCCTGGAGGGTTTGAACAGCAATTTTTATGCCATCCTGGAAGGGGAGCTGCGGACGGCCAAAGAGGGCGTTTTGCTCGGCATCTCGCGCCAGATTGTGATGGAGATCGCACCGCCGATTCTGGCTGTGAGCGAAAATCCAATCCGTGTGATCGAAATCAGTCAGTTGAGCGAAGCCTTTTTGACGAGCAGCAGTCGCGGGATTGTGCCTGTGGTCGAGATTGATCGCGTGACCATCGGCGCAGGCGTCCCCGGCCCGATGACGCGGGCGCTGCGCGACGCCTATCAAGCGTGGGTGAGCGAGAATTTGCAGGAATTATAAGACCAGTGGGAGCATGATTATCTGAGATCGGTAAGGAAGACCTCGTGCAGACGTTAAGCACCTTACGCAAACTGCTGTCGGCGGCGTCCCTCGTGCGCGATGCCGCCTTTGAGACCAAGACGCTCGAATTTCTCGCGCCCAAACCGCTGACGTTCTATCTCGACACCGAAGACTCCGAGGTCATCATCCGCCGCTGGGCGCAGACCAAGATCACCGCCCGCGCCCGCCTTCAAATCGGCTTTGGTTGGCATTTGCAAAGTGAGCAGGATGAGGCCGGAGTGTACGTCGTGGCAAAACGTCGGCCCTTCGTTGGTAGTTTTTCCCGCGCTGAATTTGATATTACGCTGCCTGATATGGTGCATGTCGTCCTGAAATTGACCAACTCGGTGATGCTGCTGGAAGATGTGACAGGCACATTCCAGATTCCCGCGCCCTCCCTTCAAGCGGCCAGAGCCG
>DAOTUR010000624.1:0-6022 GCA_034436915.1 Anaerolineae bacterium | reverse complement strand
TACGCCGTCTGCGCGTCAAAATGATTGCGGCCTGGGACAACAGCGGCGGCGGCCCCAGCCAGCCGTTCGATTTTGGCTGGAACAACTTTCCGGCGGCGGCCTCGGCGGGGGCCAGCCGGGCGCAAACGGAGGGGGCCAACCAGACGCGGGATTTGTATCATCAACAGCGGCGGCATCGCATGCGCGAATGGAATGAATCGCAGCATATGGGGCAAGAGATCATCCACGATGGGGGTCTTGGGGCGGCCTATAATATTGAAGCCATGCGCCATGATTCGGCGCAGAAACTGCGTCAGGTGGCGAATGCCTTTCGTCAGGTGGCGGCCAGTCCGGGGGCCGGGGCGCGTGTGGCCGGCACACTCCGGGGGCTGCTGGCAAGTTCAAGCAGCACCCGGTTACAGGCGCTGGGGCAGCGTGTGGCCCGCGCACAAACCGCCGCGCAGGGCGTCGCGGATGGGCAAACCGTCCAGAATATGAATCAGTTTGCCGCCCGCCTCGATACCGTTTCGGGAGAGGTCGATACCGCCGTGACCCTGGAACAGCGTCAGGCGGCCCATGCGCATCTGGATGCTCTGATTGCTGACATTGTGGCGGCCCTGCGCAATTCAAGCTATGACCAGTCGTTTAAGGCGGCGGCCCTGGGGGTGCTTGATGAGCAGTCCGCCTATACGCAGCTGGCCTACACTACCCAGCAGCGGGATACATTGGCCGCCCACGGGACCGGAGGGCGATACAATAACAGCAACCTTGACCCCAATCTGCCCAATAATCCGCAGCAGTATCAGGTGGTCAATATGCCCGCCCCCGCCTTAAATCAGGGCCTCAATGGACAACCGCGCAGCGCAGCGCTGCAGGAGCTGGTCGCCGAAGCCCGTTTGCTCTTCAACCATCCCTATGACAATCGGTGGTGGGAGGACATTGTGCGGCGTTATGTGCTGCAACATGCGGATCGCATCGGCCAGGACATTGCGGCGCGTAATACGGGTGTGGCTTTCTTCCGTCAGCCCGGGCAGCGCGGCGATGACGATGGACACGGGCATTAATCGACACATCCCGAAAATCCCCTTCAGTCGGTGTCAGGATTACTGCAAAAATCAGCCAGAGTTCGTACTGCGGACCTAGTAGGAGACCAGTCCAAAACAGGGGCTGAACTATTCCGGATGAAAAAGGTCGCATTGTCAAACATCAGCGTCCAGAATGACCCATCGTTTTCTTCGGGCAAAAACGCAAACCAAAATGGGTGTAAACTATCCCATGAAGGGGGTTTTTGCATATCCCCCCGAAGTGGTATCACACCTCTCACGACAAAACTAAAGAGTGTTGTCGCTTGAAAAAGCAGTGCCTAAATAGCGGTACACACTGGCTTTGGAGAGTTGATAATCCGCCATCAAGGCTTTGATCAAGTGGCCCTGTGCGCGGCGCTGTCGAAGCTCTACGATTTGCGCGGTTGTCAGTTTCGGCTTGGCGCCAAACTGCACGCCTTGCTGCAGCGCTTTGGCAATGCCATCCCGCTGGCGTTCGGCTCGGATCTCGGTTTCAAACTGAGCAATCGCCCCAAGCATGTTGGCCCAAAGGTAGAGAAGCTCTCCTGCGAGGCCACTCGAGCAAGATAGAATAAAGCGTATCGGGCTTGTGCCTATTGCGACAATCAATTCTCACGACGCAAGGATGGGCAGACGGGTCTCCATATTCAGGTGAAAGAACCCATAGGGATTCACATGGCTGTAGAAAAGCGGCGTTAACCCGCGCCAATCGGCCTGTGTCATGCGTTGTGACCAGGGCGCTTGGTTGAGCAGGTGCTGAAGCATCAATGTATTGACATAAATCAGGCTATTTTGTAACAGATGAAGGGATAAAGTGCGCACCTCAACATCATCCGGCTGCCGAAGAGGAAACTGTCCTTCATTGCCAAAGGCAATAAATTGGTTGGCACGATTGGCCAGATTGTCGAGAAACTGGGACGGCTGGAAGACCTTATTCAGGATTTGGAAGGGGAGGAGGATGACGCTCGTTTTCTGGTCAGCGATTTCATTGATGCGGCTAAAAATGCGCCCAAACAGGCCTCTGGTGTGACAGCGACCATTATGCGCGCTCTGGATGCTTGGGCTGACAGTACAGTGCGAGGGAGCACAGGCCAGTCAGATTTTCGCGCTGATGTGACGATCAAATCAAAAAAGCCTGTGGTTATCGTCCTGTCATGTCCGGGACGGGATCGGCGCGCCCTTGCCCCCTATTTGGGAGCCGTGCTGACCAGGCTGCTGCTCGATCTGGACAGCATTGGCGAGAAGATTCCCGGTGGGGCGTTGCCGCGTCCGCTTAAGTTCATCCTGGAAGAATTTCCGGCCATGGGTAACTTGAGTGTGATTGTGGAGCAGGCCAACCTTGTGCGCAAGCGCCGGATCTCGTTTCTGCTTGCCTGTCAGACCGTGGGGCAGCTCAACAATATTTATGGCAAGGATGGGGCAGCCACTTTGCTCGCAGGTATGGCAACGCAGATTATTTTTGGTGGTGGCGATAAGGAAACAGCGCTGTACTTTTCTTCCCTCGCGGGCAATCAGACCAAGGTGCTGGAGACGGAGAACCCCAACCAGCCGAAACGGAGTATCGAGCGACCACTGCTCACGCATGACCAGATTATCTCGCCATCACACGCGCCTCAGGGAAACGTGATCCTGTTCACCCGTTATGTGACGGAAACCTATGCCGTTAACGCGGTGATCCTCGCCCGTTTGACCCGGCTCTATGAGCGACAGGACTGGAAAGCGGCTGTGGCTCAGGCGAAAGCCAAAGGACAGACAGCACGTATGTTTACGCGCACCGTGGTAGAGAAACGCAAAGCCCATAGAGAGGAAGAACGGTCTCCTACGCCATATCCTCTGCTAGACATCACCGTGCCTGAGTCATCTCTGCTCTCAACGATTTCCCAGATGCCAGTCCAAAGGCCAGTCTCTGTCAATTCATCACCAAACTCAAACAGGATCGAGAAGCCCTCCCGATTCCTCTATTTACGTGTGATCGATGACAGCCCACCCCCTGATGAGCAAAATATTGTGATCCCCTATCCGATAGCGAAGCTCACCGAAGGGATGAGGAAGCGATCATGAACTTGACACAGATTATTGAGGAAACGGGCAAGCGCATTCGTTTGGGCAAGCGCCATGCTGAGAAGCTGACAAATGCTGAAATTAAGGAAGTGCTTGAGATTGCCCTAAAGGTCGCAACGCAAGGATTTCAGCAGGATCGGCGGATCGAGATTCAGGACTTTGGTGTGCTGGAAATCATTGAGAGGGAAGTCAAGGTCGGAGGCCGATTAACCCCCTTTGGCAGTCAAGAGCCGATACAGGGGGCAAAGCGCCGCCGTCGCTGGGTATTTCGTCCGGCACGACGATTGCGGGAGGCACTTGAGCAAACGCCTGAAAGTTAGAGAAAGAACATCTCTGAGCGAACGCAAAGCCGTTTTGGAAAGGAGGTTGTTATTCGCAACAGTATCCAGCGGCAACCATGTAATTCCCCTTGTCATATGGCATCGGGTGAGGTATTAAAGCCAAAAGAATTATTCATTGAAGAAGGTCACGCATGATGACATTGATTCATTGGACCTGCCCTTGGTGCGCAATCCTACAGACCACCCATTATGACAGCGGCATCCCCCTTTATCGTTTTCCCTCTTGCCAGTCCTGCGGCCAGGAGGTTAGCTGGAGTGAGCTTCTGGCGCAAGATGAACTAAAAATGCTCAATCAGCCCGGAGCACCCGATATTTATAGTCCGCGTGGCGAACGCTTTGACCCCGTTCGCTTTGCCGCGTGTACGCAGCCGGGCATGCGGGTCAAACTCATAGCAGACCACTGGTGGCAAGATGTCGCCGATCAGGAGGGGCTGTTGATCTCAAATCAGGTCGATGAAGCCACACCACCGATCAATTTCGTCGTGGATTTTTTCAATGGGCAGGACGAGCTGTTACGAGCCGACGAGTTGTTGTATTGGGTCAATGACGAATGGCTCACATTTGAGCAGATTATGAACGGTGAAACAGGTTCGTAGAGGGCCGTCTCATTGCATTTGATCGAGGTAAGATCCCCGCTACGGCGATTAACGAGTCATACATCTTCAAACAGAATGCAAAAGTGCTGATGAAGGGCAGGGACGCTTTCACGTTTAGAGTTGATATTTAAAACGTCTCTAACATTGAGAGAAATAGAGTTTTAGGGTCGTGTAAACGCCCTTATACGACACGACCAATACCCTGTCATAAACACCCATATCGGAAGTCGTTTTTGGAACCGGGGATCAAAGAGGGGACCAAGATTATATTTTGGGCTCAATGTTATGTGAGAAGAGTTCATCTCTTCAACCCCTTTGTCAGTATGTGAGTGTTGGCGTAATTCAAAAGGAGTCTGTAGCACTCATTTAGACGAAGAAAAGTCGCTGCTAAGGATGTAAACTGGGATCATCTGTTATCAATCCCTCGAGCGATGCTGCCGCGAGGAGGCGCGTATCGGCTGAAACAAAGGTGAGATGTCTTCCACTGAGCGTCAATCGGGCTTGAAGTTCTAAGGCTGTCGTCAACTGAACCGCATCATAGGCGCGTAATCGATGACGTTCATGGAGCTGAATCGCTTGAAGCACGATCACGTTGGATAAAGACAAGACTTGATACTGATTTTGAACGTGGTGTAAAACCAGTTGGCGAAAAGATTGGAAGACAGGCAGGGTGATCTGGGTGTCATGATATTGACGTGCAATCGCTGAGATCATCTCCACTGGAGTGATTTGGGCGATTGCAATATCATTCATCGCGCTACGTGCCGTAAGAGATCTTATCCAGACCGTGCCTGTTTCGGGCATGTAGCGTTTCACAAGGGCACTGCTGTCCATAAAGAAGATACTCATTGACGGTCTTCAAGGATGATGTCAGAGAGGGGACGTTTGCCCAGAAGCTGTTGGTCAAGTTCTTGCATAATGGCGGCCTCATCCACCTCACCCGCGATCCCTTCAAAAGGGGATAGCATATCGGCAATCAACGTTTTGAGAGGAGTTTCTGCCTCGACAATTTGAAGTTGAACCTGCTGACCTTCCGTGAGGTTAACAGGGTCTAAAAGTTGCAGGTGTCCTTGATGATACACAGCCCGCACCGATACCATAGCTCACACTCCTATTGCTTGCTTGATGCTATTATATCAGCAGAAAATGGACATGGAGTCAAAAATATTGAAGAGCTTTAAAGCCTCTAACCTCACATTGTTTAAAGGCAGCGTATCGCCTCTTGTACGACACTATGGTTGCATCGGAAGTTATGGGGCGAGACTGAGGTGTTGAGATAAATCACATGACATAATAGAGTCCAGCAAGTTGGATGATTGTGCCGTTCTTTTTTGACAACAAAAAATTCGGTGGTCCCCTTTGACTCAGTTGGTAAAATAGCGTCAAAAATGTTGGGGAGGATCTGATGGAAGAATTGGCAGCAATCGGCAGTTTCTGCCCCAATTCCGAGTGTCTGGGTTACAACCAGGTGGATATCGGTCACATCATTTGCTATGGCAAGTCGAACGAAGGACGTCAACGCTTTCAGTGTAAGACCTGCCGTAAAACCTTCAATGAACGCATGGGAAGCCTGTTCTAGCAACGTAAGACGGATGAACACGATATTGTCGCGTGTTTGGCGTTGTTAGCGGAAGGCACGCGGATCAGCAGCAGCAGCCGAACTACCGGCATCAAAGAAGACACGATCCTGTCTTTCTTACGCGAGGCAGCTCAACGCGCCGAACAGATGGAAGCCATTCTGCTCGATGAGTATGGCATCAGTCGGTCGCAAATCGATGGTTTATGGACGTCTGTCGGACGCAAGGTCTCCCTCAAAAAGAGCGCGAGACAGATGATGCCAGGGAATACTGGCGGTGTACCTTGATTGAAACAGATACGCGCCTGCGGGTCGGACGGGGTTTGAGCAGCAGCGAAACATACGCCGCCATCAGGCTGTGGCAGCAGGTCAAACAGCGGTCAGCGTGCGGCCCTGGTTCACGTC
>DAOTUR010000623.1:0-10432 GCA_034436915.1 Anaerolineae bacterium | reverse complement strand
CAGGCGAGAACCTTTTGTAATTTGATGAAACATCGGATCCCGCTCATCTGTGCTTTGAACTTGGTTTCATAGAACAAATGTTTAATGTGACATTGTCAAATTATTCAGCTATCCATGCGATGAAGGCGGTTGTAGGGGCGCGATGTATCGCGCCCTGATTGATTTATGGGGGATTCAACGTGGGCAGGATGCATCCTGCCCCTACCTACCCACGATTCTCACGGGTAGGTGAATGATTACGATTTTATGCCTTTATAAGCCCCTCTATCATGCAGTGGGAGAGGGGTTGGGGTGAGGGGATTGTTTAGCGTGAGGTCGGGTCTTCGATCATGTGATGCGCTTGCAGACTCCGCACCTTGAAGGGCTTACGGCGGCGTGACTTGATTCCCTGTAATGTTGCAGCGGCGGCGCTCATCGTCGTGACCAGGGGCACGCCGACTTGATACGCCGTACTTCTTATAATTGCGCCATCGTCGTATGCTTGCGCCCCCAATGGTGTATTGACCACAAGCTGAATCTCTCCAGCCCGCAGCGCATCGACAATATTGGGTGATCCCTGGCCCACCTTGTTAATGCGCGTGGTGGGGACACCGTACTTGTTGAACCAATCCGCTGTCCCATCCGTCGCCACAATCTGGAAGCCCAATTCGTGGAACTCACGGGCCATCCGCATCATGGCGGCTTTGTCCATATCGTTCACGCTGATGCAAATCGTGCCTTCCATCGGCAGGGGCATTCCGGCGGCAATCTCGGCCTTGAGGAAGGCGTGACCGAAGGTGCTGGCATGGCCCATGACCTCGCCTGTTGAGCGCATCTCCGGCCCCAGACGGGCATCAACACCAGGGAATTTCTGGAAGGGCAGCACCGCCTCCTTGACGAAGAAGCCATCGACCTCCGGCTGCTCCATGAAGCCCAATTGATGCAGGGTGCGTCCCACGCCGATGAGGGCGGCATACTGCGCCAGCGGCTTGCCCGTCGCCTTGCTCACAAACGGCACAGTACGGCTAGCACGCGGATTGACCTCAAGGACGTAAATCTCTTCGTTTTGCAGCGCGAACTGGATGTTGAACAGCCCCCGGATGCCCATCGCCATCCCGATTTCCTGCGTGTATTCGCTGATGATATCGAGATGGTAATTTGTGATCTTGTAGGGGGGCAGCACGCACGCCGAGTCGCCGCTGTGGATGCCCGCTTCTTCGATGTGCTGCATGATGCCGCCAACGACGACCCGTTCGCCATCGCACAGCGCATCCACATCAACTTCAAAGGCATCATCAAGGAATTTATCGATCAAGACCGGGTGCTCATTCCATTCGATATGCGTATTCAACCAGTCCGTCAGCGCCTCGTCATCAAAGACGATTGCCATGCCGCGCCCGCCCAGGACATAGCTCGGACGCACCAGCACCGGATAGCCGATTTCGTGCGCCGCTGCAAGAGCGCCTTCGCGGGTGCTGGCCGTTGCGCCGGGCGGCTGCGGAATATTCAACTGCTTCATGAGCACGTTGAAGCGTTCCCGATCTTCGGCCAGATCAATCGTATCGACGGACGTGCCGATGATGGGTGCGCCCGCATCTTCTAAGGCCCGCGCAATGTTGAGCGGCGTCTGGCCGCCAAACTGCACGAGGATGCCCATCGGCTTCTCACGATCCACGATATTCATGACATCTTCCGCCGTCAGCGGCTCAAAGTAGAGACGATCTGCCGTGTCATAATCGGTGCTCACCGTCTCCGGGTTGCAGTTGACCATGATCGTCTCATAGCCCATCTCGCGCAGGGCGAAGCAGGCATGGACGCAGCAGTAATCGAATTCGATGCCCTGCCCGATGCGGTTCGGCCCGCCGCCCAGGATCATGACCTTCTTTTTATTGGTCGGATCGGCTTCATCACCCTGCTCATAGGTGGAGTAGAGATAAGGGGTACGCGCCTCAAATTCCGCCGCACAGGTATCGACGCGGTAAAAATTGGCGATCACGCCCAGGTCTTTGCGACGTGAGCGCACCGCCACCTCGGTTGTGTCGAGCAGTTTGGCGAGATAGGCATCGCTGTAGCCGTACTGCTTGAGCGTCCGCATATCGGCGGCGCTGATATCCGTCAAGGTGCGCCCGCTGCCCAGAAGCGTCTCGTGGACATGGATGGTATCGGCCATCTGCTGCACGAACCAGGGATCGAACTGCGTCTGCGCGATCACATCGGCCTGTGACACGCCATTTTGCAGCGCTGTCGCCACCTGGAACAAGCGCTGCGCTGTCGGAATATGCAGCGTCGCCAGTGAGTCGATGGGAAAATCCTGACTGCCCAAGCCCATCACGCCAACATCCAGCGCCCGAATCGCTTTTTGCAGCGCTTCGGGGAAGGTGCGACCAATCGCCATGACCTCGCCCACCGCTTTCATCTGCGGCCCCAGGATTTGATCGACGCCGGCAAATTTGCGGAAATCCCAACGCGGGATTTTCACCACGACATAATCCAGCGATGGCTCAAAGCTGGCGGGGGTGACGCGGGTGATATCATTGGGGATTTCATCCAGCGTATAGCCCACCGCCACCAGCGCCGCGATTTTGGCGATGGGGAAGCCCGTCGCCTTGCTCGCCAGCGCTGAGGAGCGCGAGACACGCGGGTTCATTTCGATGACATAGACATCGCCATTAGCGGGATTGATGGCAAACTGCACGTTTGCGCCGCCCGTTGTGATGCCGATGCGATCAAAAATCTGGCGCGACATATTCCGCAGGCGCTGCAACTCTTTGTCCGTCAGCGTCTGGGCGGGGGCGACGGTGATACTGTCGCCCGTATGCACGCCCATCGGATCGAGATTCTCAATCGAGCAGACGACGACAAAATTGCCTTTGGCATCGCGCATCAGTTCCAGTTCGTATTCTTTCCACCCGATCAGGCTTTTATCGAGCAGCACCTGCCCCAGCGGACTCAGGCGCACGCCGCGTGCCACAATCTCACGCAGGTCTTTCTCGTTATAAGCGATGCCGCCGCCTGAGCCGCCCATCGTGAAGGAGGGCCGAATCAGCGCCGGGTAGCCGATGACTTTGACGAATTCTAGCGCCGCCTCAACATTGCTGACGACTTCACTCTGCGGCGATCTGAGGCCGATCTCGGTCATGACATCTTTGAAAAGCTGGCGATCTTCGGCCAGACGAATGCTGTTGAGCGATGCGCCAATCAGTTCAACGCCATAACGATCAAGCACGCCCGCCTCTTGCAGCGCAATCGCAAGATTGAGGGCTGTCTGGCCGCCGACGGTTGGCAGCAGCGCATCAGGCCGCTCATGAGCGATGATCTGCTCACAGATTTCGACGGTGAGCGGTTCAATGTAGGTGGCGTCGGCAAATTCCGGGTCGGTCATAATCGTCGCGGGGTTGCTGTTGACCAGCACGACGCGGTAGCCCTGCGATTTGAGGGCTTTGCAGGCTTGAACGCCGCTGTAATCGAATTCGCACGCCTGCCCGATAACAATCGGGCCGCTGCCAATAATCATGATGGTGTGTATGTCGGTGCGTTGGGGCATAGTGTTCTTCAGGCCAATCTGTCGTGAATGTTTATGGCTGTTGCATCTATTTCAGGTAAATGTTGGCATCCTGGTAGGGCATTGCGTTGACGTTGATCCAATCAACCAGGAGCAGATCGTACATACGCATGAGCTGTAAGATCGGATCGAGCGGTAAAGCGTCTTCGTGCGGCCTGGGGTCTAAGGCCAGTGATTGGACATGATTCCCGTTGAGGTCGCCATAAAATGTCCAGGCCCCATAACGAAAGGCGAACACATCTTTCGCCATGCCGTGTTCCCGCTGAAAGGCAATCGCCTCAAACGGCTGTGCGCCCACGAACAGCGCTTTTAGCTCTGTCAGACGCAGCAATCCGGCGACAGGCGCTTGGGGCATTTTACGAATATGAAGCCTGTTGAAGCCCGTCCCCTCACGGTGATCCTGATAGATGATGGCAATCGCCTCAAATTCTCGTTCCATAACCGTTTGATGGGCTGTCGAGACGAACTCCAGACAGCGCCACAGATCAGCATCGAGCGTCAGAATATCATCAGGGGCGACATTGCGCTCTTCCATCGCGGGCAGCGTGTTATAAATCGTCGGCAGCGTATATAGGATATCCTTGACGGGCATCATCGTGATCTTTGACAGGGTGAGCGTGAGTTTACCCTGCTGCACATACTCAGCCCGCGTCATTGGCTCGGCCTTCACGACCTCCCATTCCTGATCGTTGATATTCACCCGCGTATTGAGCACGAATGTCTCCGGCAGCGCATTGATCTCGGAGTCAGTGGTGGCAAAGGTCGTCTGTGTGGCCGCGTCAACAAATTCCACGCGAATGAGTGTGTTGGGCATGTCGTGCATCCTACTCAAACAACTCGGATACTTTGAGCGAAAATCCTGGCAGCACATCGCCGCCTGATATGGTATCACCAAGCTTGTAAGTCTGGTTTGATCCATCAGGCATATAGATGATGAGTTCTTGTTTAGCAGGATAAACGTGCCAGACCTGCTTGACGTTGTAGGTCAAGTATTCGCTCAATTTTTTGAGAATAGGGCCTGGACGTTCTGTAGGTGAAATGATTTCTACGGCGATATCGGGAGAGGCGTAAATGAAGCCTTGTGTCTTTTTCACGCGCTTTGCGGAGACAAACGATACATCAGGACGACGGACAAGTTTAAGATTCTGAGCATCTCCCTGAAGTACAAAATCTGTATCTCCTGGGTAAACGCGGCCCAATTGATTTTTAACAACATGGTTGCCGATTGCAAGCAAAAGTCTGAATTCGATTGTGCCATGCTCTTCCCCGCCCGCGTATTCATCCTTCTCCTCGAACAAGCCAACCCACTCCCCATCAACGATATCAAGTCCTTCAAAGCCTTCATAGGTCTCGACCTGGAGGGCGATCTCTTCGGTGATGGGACGTGTCAAAAGAAGGGTCACAAGCTCTTTGACCTGATTCTTCAGTTGTATCTCAAAAGCAGGAGATTCAGCGGTCATGATATTCCCTCAATCGTCTTCCATCTATTTCTCTAGCGTAGCATGAGTCTTGACCGACTCAACGAATTCATCGAACAAATACAGCGAGTCGTGCGGGCCGGGCGAGGCTTCCGGATGATACTGCACGCTGAACGCCCGCAGTTCTTTGTGGCGCAGCCCCTCAATCGTATTGTCATTGAGATTGATGTGCGTCACTTCTCCGCCCGACAAATCGCTGTCCGATGTGACCGCAAAGCCATGATTGTGCGAACTGATTTCAACGGTATTCGTGAGCAGATTTTTCACGGGCTGATTGCCGCCGCGATGCCCAAAACGCATCTTCTCCGTCTCGCCGCCCAGCGCCAGCGCAAGAAGCTGATGCCCCAGGCAAATCCCGAACACAGGCACTTTGCCGAGCAGCCCTTTAATATTGTCAATCGCGTAGGTCACAGCCGCCGGATCGCCTGGCCCATTGCTCAGGAAGATGCCTGCGGGATTGAGCACCAAGACCTCGCTTGCGGGCATATGCGATGGAACAACGGTCACGCGCAAACCGCGATCCGTCATCATACGCAAGATATTCTGCTTGATGCCAAAATCATAGGCGACAATATGCGGGCCGTCCGCCTGCCATGTATTGTTCACGTACCACTGCGGATCGCTGTGCGCGTTCCAGTGATACGGCTCGGCGCACGTCACCTCATCCACCAGATTCCAACCGCTCATATCCGGCGAGTTCAATGCCATCTTTAAAAGCGCATCGGTATCATGCGCCGCTTCGCCATGCGCGACTGCCGCCCGCATCACGCCTTTTGTACGAATGTGCTGGACGAGCGCCCGTGTCGCCACATCGCTCACCCCAACGACGCCCTGCTCATGCAGATAGCCGCTCAGATCACCATGATTGCGCCAATTGCTCACAACGGAGCTGAGGGAGCGCACGATAAAGCCAGATACCCAGATACGCGATGATTCGACATCCTCGAGATTGATACCCGTATTGCCCACATGCGGCACGGTCATCGTGACAATCTGCTTGTGATACGACGGATCGGTGAGAATTTCCTGATACCCTGTCATCGACGTGTTGAAGACGAGTTCACCCGTCTGCACGCCCTCTGCGCCAAACCCCACGCCCGTGAATATCTGTCCATCTTCCAGGACGAGTGCGCCTTTTGCCATAAAAGACCTTATTTCTATTTGACGACACAACACAAAGAAAAATTTTGCGAAATATATTTGTCTTTTGACCCTCACCCCAACCCCTCTCCCACTGCGCGGTAGAGGGGCTTTTGTGCTCCTCCTCGCCCCCTGTGGGAGAGGAGGCTGGGAGGTGAGGGGTTCCATAAACAATACGATCCAGAACTCCGGTTACGAGCGATAGCTGCCGTTGATATCGACGTAATCATGGCTGAGATCGCACGTCCAGACGATGGCCCGCCCGCTGCCCACGCCGCAGTCCAGCGTCACATAGATATTTGTTTCTTTGATCGTCGCGGTGGCATCGGCCTCTTTGTACTTGGTCGGCATCCCATTCTCAAACAGCAGCAGGCCCGGAATCTCCTGGCTGTGATCGTCTTTGGCAAGCGCCTCGCCTTTGACCATATGCAGCTTGGCCTTGTCCGGGTCGAAATTCACCCCAGCCCGCCCTGCCGCCGCGATAATACGACCCCAATTGGCATCGTTGCCAAAGAAGGCTGTCTTGACCAGCGGTGACGCAGCAATTGTGTTGCCAATCGTATGAGCATCGGCATCGCTGGCCGCACCGCGAATATCGAGGGTGATGAATTTGGTCGCGCCCTCACCATCGCGCACAACCGCCTTAGCGAGAGAGGCACACACCGCCGTGAGCGCCTGCTGGAATTGCAGCATCTCCGTCGCCGAATCAAGCTGCACGCCGCTGGCCCCACTCGCCATCAGAATCACCGTGTCATTGGTACTGGTGTCACCATCGACCACGATGCGATTAAAGGTGAGCTGCGAGGCACTTGAGAGCAGTGATTGAGCCTGGGCCGGGTTCATCTTGGCATCGGTCACAATCACACTGAGCATGGTCGCCATATTCGGCGCAATCATGCCCGACCCTTTGGCAATGCCCGCGATGGTGTACTCACCGCTGGAGGTGCGGATGAGTACCGAGGCCATTTTGGGGCGGGTGTCCGTCGTCATGATGGCCTGCGCCGTATTGTTCCAATTCTGGCCCAATGCTTTATACGCCTGCTCGACAGCGGGTTCAATCTTGCTCATCGGGAGCTGTGTGCCAATCACGCCCGTTGACAGCATCAAGACCTGTTCCGGCTTGATCTGGGCTTTCTCAGCGACCCATTCCGTTACCTTTTGAGCGTTGGAGAGGCCCGTCGCGCCCGTCGCAGCATTGGCGCACTTGGTATTGACGAAGACAGCGCGAATACCGCCCGCCCCATCTTTCAAGCGCTGCTGGCACAGCAGCACAGGCGCGGCCTTAACGCGATTGGTGGTGAACACGGCCCCCGTCGCACAGGGCCGATCAGACACAATCAGGGCGATATCGAGCGCATTATCAGCTTTGAGGCCGCCGTGAATGCCCGCCACGCGGAATCCTTTGACCGGATCAATCGTCAGTTTCACATCAAGCATGGGGCATTTGCTCCAGAATAGTGGTCAGGCGGACAACAAGGTTATCGACATCATCACGAGTGGCAATCAGCGGCGGCACAAGGCGAATGACATCCACCCCGGCATTGACGAGCAGCAGGCCCTGCTCATATCCGGCATTGATGATCGGCGTGACATCAATCGTCATCTCCACGCCCACCATCAGGCCGCGTCCGCGCACCTCTTTGATCAGCGGGCTGTTGAGTTCGGTGAGGCGTTCTTTCAGATAATCGCCCGTCTCGCGCACATGCAGCAAGAAGGTCGGATCGCTGATTTTATCGAGCACATAGGCGGCGACGGCGGTTATGGCCGGGCCGCCTGCAAACGTCGAACCATGATCGCCGGGCTTGATATGATCGGCCACAAACTGCTTGACCAGGATGGCCCCAATCGGGAAGCCCGCCGCCAGGGGTTTCGCCAGAGTCATGATATCCGGAGTGACGCCGCTGGCTTCATGTGCCCATAGATCGCCCGTGCGCCCCACGCCGCACTGCACCTCATCAAAAATCAGGATAGCTTTATGCGCGTCGCACATCTCACGCACCGCCCGCAAAAATTCATGCGAGGCTTCGTGAATGCCGCCTTCACCCTGGATTGGTTCCAGGAACACGGCACAGGTGTCATCATTGATCAGCGCTCTGGCACTCTCAATATCGTTGTATTCACCAATGGCGACATCGGCCAGCAGCGGCTTGAACGGCACTTGATACTTGTCTTTGGGCGTGATCGACAATGACCCCAATGTGCGCCCATGAAAGGCATGACTAAAGGCGACGATGCCATGCTTGGTTGTGCTGCCCGAATCATAGGCGACACGGCGAGCAAACTTGAGCGCTCCTTCGTTGGCTTCTGTGCCGCTGTTGGAGAAGAAAACGCGGTCTGCGAACGACTTTTCAACCAGCTTGTGGGCTAACTGTGCCGAGGGAATGGTGTGATACAGGTTGCTGGTGTGGATGAGGCCCGTCTCCATCTGGCGCATGAGCGCCTCGCGCACCCCGGCATCGCCATAGCCGAGGGCGTTCACAGCAATGCCCGCCACCCAATCCTGATAGGCGCGGCCTTCGGTGTCATACACGGTCATGCCCTGGGCGTGCTCCAGGACAAACTCAGGGCGAGCATACGTTTGCAGCAGAAAATCTTTTTGCTGTTGAAGAGCGGTACTGGTGATGTCTGTCATTAAGGATTCCTATCTCCTATTCGATGTTATTTTACGAGAAAGTGGGCATGATACATCATGCCCCTACAAACACATTTACGCGCTAAAAACTGTGCCACCTGTGCTCTGCAATCCGGCCAAATTGGTGATCACGCTTTGCCTGATGCCGGACGTGAGCGCTTCCAGGGCTGTCCGCACTTTTGGGATCATGCCGCCATTGATCGTGCCATCGGCAATGAGCGCTTCGACCTCGGTGTGAGTGAGCGTGGGAATGACGACGCCATTTTTCATCACGCCCGGCACATTGCTGATGAAGATAACGCGGCTTGCGCCGACTGCTGCTGCCACCGCGCCCGCGACAGTATCGGCATTCACATTGTAGGAGCTGTCTTCGCCGAGCGATACAGGCGATAAAACGGGCGTGTAACCCTGATCGAGAAGCACCTGGAGCAGCTTCGGATTAATGCGGACAATTTGCCCTGTGAAGCCCATATCCACTGTCGGATGCGCCATTTTGACGGCCTGCACAGTGCCACCATCCACCCCGCTCAGGCCAATCGCCTGCACACCCGCCGCGAGGAATGTCCGCACCAAGCGCTTATTGATCGACCCACACATCACCATCTCGACGAGGGCCAGCGACTCAGCGTCGGTGATACGGATGCCATCCACATAACGCGGCTCAATGCCCAGGCGAGTTTGCAGCGCACTGATCTCTTTGCCGCCGCCATGCACGATGATCACAGGCTGCGCCTGCTGCGCCAGCACAGCGGCAAACTCACGCAGATAATCGGCGTCGTCTAGCTCATGCCCGCTAATTTTGAGGACAATCGGTGCAATCATCATCATGCCTTTAGAGGAGCGCCGTTGTTTCCGGCCATTCATACATCAGATTCATACACTGTACCGCCTGACCGGATGCGCCTTTCCGCAGGTTGTCGGTCACACTGGTGATATGCACATAGCGTTCGCCCACCGGATTCACGCTGATGACGCAGCGATTGGTGCGGACGACATGATGCAGTGTGGCCTCTTCGCCGGAGGGCAGCACCGTCACCAGCGGCTCATCAAAATAGGTGTCCTGATACAGGTTGTAGACTTTATCAGACGTGATGTTGTAATGAAGTTGTACGTAGATACTCGCCATCAAACCACGATCCACAGGCAGCAGATGCGGCGTGAAGATCAGCGGATCGTTCAGCTCTTGAAGCTGCATGATCTCCTGCTCGATCTCCCCGACATGGCGATGCTTGCGTCCGGTGCTGTAGGGCGAGAGATTGCCGAAGACTTCGACAAAATGGGTCTTGTCGCTGGGGGTGCGGCCCGCACCGCTCACGCCAGATTTGGCATCCACGATAATCGGCGCATCGGGCGAAATCGCCTGGATTTTGAGCAGCGGATACAAGCCTAAGAGCGTCGTCGTGGGATAGCACCCCGGCGCAGCCACCACCTTTGCGCCGCGAATCTCGTCACGGTGCAGTTCGGGCAGGCCATAAGGCACAGGCAGCAGTTCCGGGTGCGGATGCTCATGGCCGTACCACTGCTTGTAGGATTCCGCTGTCTTCAGGCGCAGATCCGCCGACAGATCAATCACGCGGCAGCCTGCATCAATCGCCTTACGCGCAAACTGCGCCGAGGTCAGGTGCGGCAGCGCCAGAAACA
>DAOTUR010000622.1:0-2535 GCA_034436915.1 Anaerolineae bacterium | reverse complement strand
GCAAACCGAGCCGCGTCTGAATCTCTGTGAGCCATTGATCGGAATCGGCCTGCCACTGAGCGCGGGTAAAGCTCACCCCCTCAACAACGGGGAGACCCGCCTGCTGCAAGACGGCTTTGGTCACAATTTTGTCATTGGTCAGCGCCGATCCCAGGGTGGCAAATCCGACGTAGGGGATATCGGCCAGCTCAAGCAGCCCTTGCAGCGTGCCATCCTCGCCATGTGAGCCGTGAATCGCCGGAAATACAACATCCAAGCGCAGGGCTTCACTTTTGGCAAACAGGCCCTGCGGCAGCGGATTGACGATCAAGCCATGATGCCGCACATCCGGCGAGAGGACGACGGACTGAATATCCTTCTGCTCGGTGATGCGCCCGTCTTTGAAATTCTTGATCTCGCGCAGAGATGCTCCGGTGTACCATTTGCCATCGCGGGTGATGTACAGAGGGACAACCTCGTAGCGCTGCGGATCGCACGCCTGCATAATTTGCTGTCCTGTGACGATGGAGACATCATGCTCCACGCTGCGTCCGCCAAAGATCACCCCTAAAACAGTTTTGCGATTTGCGCTCATATATACGGCCTCCCGTGTGCGGTCAAAAGGATAAATCAAAAGAGGGCCATCGCAAAGACGCAAAGACGCAAAGAGGATAAATAGCCTGAGTTTTGGATAGCTCAATAAGGCTCTTCTCGACTTGTCGCCAGGGACTGAAAGTCCCTGTCTCCCGGTGTTGCGGGGTTGAAAACCCCGCTGAAACAGATCAAAGGGGCGGATTAGAGCGGGACTTTCAGTCCTGCAAAAGGCAAGGCAGGGGTTTTCAACCCCTGATCTGTTTCCTACAAATATCCTCTCCAAACATGGCTATAATGAGTCGTCTAAAATTCTCTACACAAGGCCCGAACCCCTATGCATCCGCCCTTTTCTTCCATCATGATCAATGGTTTGCCCGTGAACCACGCCACAGCCGGTGAAGGACGCCCGCTGCTGCTGCTGCATGGCTGGGGAGCGCATATCGCGCTGGTGTGGCCGCTGGCTCAGGCGATGATTCCACTCGGCTATCGCGTGTATGCGCTGGATATGCCGGGCTTTGGGCAGACGCCCCCGCCGCCTGTGGCGTGGAGCATCTATGATTATGCCCGCTTCGTCGTGGCCTATCTGGACGCACAGGAGCTGGAGCAGGTCGATGTGTTTGGGCATTCGTTCGGTGGGCGGCTGGGGCTGATTCTGGGAGCGGATTATGCATCGCGTATTGGCAAATTGGCGTTGGCCGATGCTGCCGGAATCAAGCTGCCCACATCGCGCTCTGTGGCGCTGCGCCTCACTGTGTATAAGGGCATCCGCGACGGCCTGTATCGTATTGGCGCAAAGAGTCTGGCCGACACACTTCGCGCCGCCTACAACCGCCGCTATGGATCGACGGATTTCCAGCAGGTGAGCGGCGTCATGCGTGAGACGTTTGTGAAGGTGGTCAATGAGGATTTGCAGGCGGCTGCGAAGCGGGTGCAGCGGCCCACGCTGCTGTTCTGGGGCGATCAGGATCAGGATACCCCGCTGTGGCAGGGCCAACTGCTGGAAACGCTCATCCCCGATGCCGGATTGATCGTCCACAAGGGTGCAGGACACTACAGCTATCTGGATGCGTTGCCGGACACGGTGCGCGTGCTGGATTACTTTTTGAAGAATTGAGGGATGTGGGACAGGCTGTCTGTGTGGCCCGTCCCTGTCTCCAGCGAGGAGGCTAGTTTTTCTTTTTGCCAAACAACCCGCCAAAGAAGCTTTTAATCTGGCTGCCTACGCTGCCCTTTTGGGATTTCACGAACTTGGCATAGGCGCTTTTCCACTCAGGCGTAAACTTGAGGCGTGAAAACGTGTCGGCAATGTTCACCATTACATCATCTTTTACGGGCTTGAACAGGTCGGCGGGAATTTCTCCTATGTCAAGTCGGGCCATCTTTTTTTGAACATTCATACGGCTGGAATTCTGAAGATTTACGGCAAATCCTGCTGTCATGGTAAAAACTTTTTTCTTGGAAGTGACCCCTGTGTTTGGGTTATAGTCATCTTGCTCGCTTGCAACCTCTTCGCCGACAAATAAATTGTAGATTTGGCGTGCCAATTGAGGAGTTGGATTCTTCTCATAGCGTAAGATATTCGATAAACAATCGAAATTCTCTGACGAAAATTCTGCTTCGACAAAATTAGACATGGCTTTGCTTGTTGGCCCGAAGGCTTCATAGGCTTGTATATCCTCAGCATCGCAGGGGGCTTGTTTCGGGTTAGCAGGATATGTGGAGGCACGCTGAATCATCAGGCGTTGAATGGCGGCATTGCCAATGGTGCGCTGTAACTGGAGAGCGTTCTGCGGCGTCACCTGTTGATTGGGCTGAAATTGGGGGACATCGGTGGGAGCCTGGGTTGGCTGTTTTTTTGATGCGACCAACTGGTCTTCATCACTGGATTGGTTCTTACGACGGATGGCTTTCTTTTGTTCTGGCATGGATTCACCTTCATCAGCTATGAATAAAATGCTTCAT
>DAOTUR010000621.1:0-5122 GCA_034436915.1 Anaerolineae bacterium | reverse complement strand
TGCCCAGATGAACAACTTACAGCTTGAAGCCCACGCCGTCTGTCCTCAGTGGAACTATACCATTCGTCCTCGACCGCTCAATTGACCTTAAATCGGTAAGTTATATTTTTACCGACCCTTAGGACGCGTTTAAAAACAAGTCCGCAGAGTTCTAGAATGAGTCGTCTCACCTACATTCTGCGACTTTATTTTTAAACGCGTCCTTAGCGGGCCTGACACGCGCCAGGCCCCTCCAACACGATCTCCGTCAGGGGATTGAAACAGATTACTCCTCCAGCGTGCTCACGTCGCCTTCCGGCAGACCCTGAGCGCGGGCTTTCAAGACGCGGCGCATGATCTTGCCGCTGCGCGTCTTGGGCAGACTGGGCACAAATTCAATCTTCTCTGGCACAGCAATCGGGCCGACCTCGTGGCGAACGTGCTTCTTCAACTCTTCGGCCAGCGCGGGCGTACCTTCAAAGCCGTTCCGCAGGATGCAGTAGGCATAGATCACATTGCCACGCACCTCATCTGGCACCGCAATCACCGCAGATTCCGCCACCGCATGATGACTCACGAGTCCCGATTCGACCTCCGCTGTCCCCAGGCGATAGCCGCTGACCTTGATCACGTCATCGTTGCGGCCAATGATCCACACATAGCCATCTTTGTCCATGCGGGCGCTGTCGCCTGTGAGATACCACCAGCCTTTGTCCTTGTATTTGCTCCAATACTGCTGCACGAAGCGGGCATCATCGCCGTACACCGTGCGGAGCATCCCCGGCCAGGGCGTCTTCACAATGAGATTGCCATCTGCGCCGCTCGGCACCGACTCGCCTGCATCATCCACAATATCGATCTCGATGCCAGGGAAAGGCCGTGTGGCGCTGCCGGGCTTGAGCGGGACGGAGGGCAGCGGCGTGATCATGAAGCCGCCCGTTTCCGTCTGCCACCACGTATCAATGATCGGGCAGCGTTCGCCGCCGATATTCTTGTGATACCAGCGCCACGCTTCGGGATTGATCGGCTCACCCACGCTGCCGAGCAAGCGTAAACTACTCAGATCGCGGCGGGCGGGCCAGTTCTCGCCAAAGCGCATCAGGCCGCGAATGGCGGTGGGGGCGGTATACATCACGCTGACGCCATATTCTTCCACAATGCGCCACCAGCGATCAGGGTAGGGGAAGTTGGGCGCACCCTCGTACAAAATACTCGTCGCGCCCAGGATCAGCGGCGCATAGACGATGTAGCTGTGACCCGTGATCCAACCGGGATCTGCCGCGCACCAATAGCGATCTTCATCTTTCAGATCGAAGGCCCATTCCAGCGTCGTTGAGGTGTAGACCTGATAGCCGCCGTGTGTGTGCAGCACGCCTTTTGGCTTGCCCGTTGTGCCGCTGGTATAAAGGATGAAGAGCGGGTCTTCTGCATCCATCACTTCGGTTTCGCAGGTCTTGCTGGCGATGGGCAGGCTCATCAACTCGTGATACCAGTAATCGCGGCCTTCTTCCATCTTCACAGGCTGGCCCGTGCGTTTGACGACCACCACATGCTCAATCACAGGCGAGCGATCAATCGCGGCATTGGCAACCTCTTTAAGATTGACAATCTTGCCGCGCAGCCATGCCCCGTCGCAGGTGATGAGCACGCGGCTCTTGGCATCCTCAATGCGATCTGCGAGAGCCTGCTCGCTGAAGCCGCCATAAATCACGCTGTGGATCGCGCCAATTTTGGCACAGGCCAGCATCGCAATCATGATCTCAGGGATGCGGCCCATATAAATTGTGACGCGATCTCCCTTTTTGACGCCCATGCTCTTGAGGACATTGGCGAATTTATTTGTCTCCTGCCACAGCCGCCAATACGACATGGTGCGCTTGTCACCCGGCTCACCCTCCCAGATGAAGGCCAGCTTGTTGCGCCGCCATGTCTTCACATGACGATCCAGCGCATTCATGATGATATTGGTCTTGCCGCCGACAAACCACTTATAGAAGGGCGCGTTGCTGTCATCCAGCACCTGCGACCATTTTTGCGTCCAGACAAGCTTCTCAGCGCGTTCCGCCCAGAATGCCTGCGGATCTTTCATCGCTTGATTGTAAACAGCTTCGTAGTCCGGTATGTGGCTGGCCTGGATCATCTCATCCGTCGGACGATACCACTCTTGTGTTGAAACGATGTCTTCGGTCATGAAAAAAACTCCCTGATAAACGGGCTGATCTTGTCCAAAAAAGTCTACATTCAGTATGGGATATCTATCGGAGCTTAGGAGGCGAGATATGCGCCAGATTATAACGCGGCTCACGCGCCTCGCAACATCGAGCGCGGCCCTCCACTCATACAACATTGTCTATGTCTATTTATGGTTTATGAGAGAAAGATGAGGACGAGAGATCAGACATTACCCCCGTTATCCTCGCCGTGTCTCCTGTTTTTGCGTATAAAATATCGATTTTTTATTTGTAAAGCTTTTTTTCTATTCTCTCCAATTTTTAATGAGTATCTCAAATTGAAACACGTCTTCCATGATAGTGTTAGAGGCATGTAACACGATAACAAAACATTTGCCTCACGGATGATGCTTTTTGAATATAGGCGTTTTGCGAGAGTATCGAATTATTTTTGTCGGTTGTATCGTATTTTGGCCGCATAAGCTTAACGATAGGGTCTCTTGCTATGGCAATCCAAGTTTTCTGGGACAATCCTGAACAAACGATCATCCGACAGGAATTTATTGGCCGCTGGATATCGGACGACTACGTGCAGAGTGTCTTCACCATGTACGAGATGATCGGCAGCGTGCCGCATAAAGTCCATATCATTGTGGATATGTTGCAGACAGAAGGCTTCGCCACGCGCATGATGGCCGCTGCGCCGCGCTTCAATGCCAATCTGCCCGCTAATCGCGGTCAGACCATTGGCATTAATATCCCCGCCTATCTGGTCTCGATTGTCCGTGTTGCCCTGCGCCTGTATCCACGCCTGGGACGCAGCCTGCATTTTGTCGCCACGCTGGATGAGGCTTACACGACGATCAAGAAATACAGCGTCGATATCTACGAAAAGATTCCTGCTGCTCTTCATAATGAACCCATTAGCGATCCATTTTATCACTTGATGTCATAAGGCGTGTTGGCATAAAAGGGGGCGCTCAACTCGTTTTCACTGCGGTTATGAACTTTCGTTCTGATATTCAGTGACGGGATATGCACATGCATATCCCACCCGATACACCGTTGCTCTCTCCTAAAAATCGGCAAGTTTATAAACGCAAAATCCTACGCATCCCCACATAAACCTGCTAAACTGACAAGCCGTTGCTTGATGCGGCCTGTGCCAGACAGCCCTATCCTATGACGCACCAATTTAAAAACAGCCATCATAAATCACTCGCGGAGAAGAAACATGAGTCTTCTCATGCAGCCACAACCCACCCTTATTGAACAACTCTCATCTCCTCACCCTGAACCTGCCAAGATTCTCTTTGAAGAACGCCTCTCCGACTCGCCGTTTGTCGAGCGGATTTGGAGGAGTCGAAGTGAGCGGGCAGGCACATTTATTTCGCTGGCAACGATCCATTGGGAGATGGTTGTGTCACGCCATCAGGGTGGCATCAGCCTTGTAGTGCGCGGGCCGGAAACACACGCCTCTCGTGCCGATTGCCCGTCCGATGGTGAGTGGGTTGCGATTCGCTTCAAGCTGGGAACATTTATGCCTCTCCTGGCAGCGAGGCATCTCCTCAATGGAGCGACGACTCTGCCTGAAGCCGCAGGCACATCGTTCTGGCTCAATGGCGCGGCGTGGCAGTTCCTCACGTATGAAAATGCCGACACATTTGTAGATCGTCTCGTAAAAAGCGGCCTTGTGATGCGCGATCCCGTTGTCGAGGCTGTCTTGCAGGGGCAGACGGCTGATCTCTCCTTACGCTCGGCACAGCGCCGCTTTTTGTACGCTACCGGGCTGACGCATGGGGCAGTACGACAGATCGAACGGGCGCGTTCAGCCACACTACTGTTACAGAGCGGCGTCTCAATCCTCGACACAGTAGATCAGATAGGCTACTTCGATCAGCCGCATCTGACGCGCTCTCTGAGACATTTCATCGGACGAACACCCTTGCAGCTCCTCGAGCACAGCGGCGATGAGCAGATGTCGTTTTTATACAAGACTGCCCCCCTGTGTTGAGATACGATAGCTGTATTGAACACTCACGTCCAAAGGGGACATCTCATGAGAAAAATCATTGCGGCCTTGTTCATGACACTGGATGGCGTTGTGGAAGCGCCCGGCAGCGGCGATACCTCTCTCCTGGAGCATCGCGGTTGGTCTGAGCGTTTCATGACGCCGGAGATTGGCGGGCTGATTTTCTCGCAAATGAGCGCGAGTGATACGATGCTGCTGGGGCGCAAGACCTATCAGGAATTTGCCGCGTATTGGCCCACTGTGCCCGCAGATGATCCGTTTGGACAGAGCATGAACAATCAAGCGAAGGTGGTTGTTTCAACGACATTGGACAAGGCCGAATGGAAGAATTCGACGCTGATCAAAGACAATGTGGTCGAAGAAATCTCGCGGTTGAAGCAGCAGCCTGGACAGACGATCTCCATTGTTGGCAGTCCGACGCTTACCCGCTCCCTGCTGCCATACGGCCTTATCGATGAGCTTCAGCTTGTGGTGTGTCCGATTGTTCTGGGCGTCGGCAAACGTCTTTTCCCTGATGGGACGCAGAAGCAGCCCCTGACGCTGATCGATGCCAAGACATTCAGCTCAGGCGTCGTCATCCTCTCGTATCGCGCCGAGAAGAACGAGTAGCATTCCCTCGAATAGCCCAGATCACGCCTGTGGGAAGCCCTTTCCGAGAGAACGATATCTCTGAAAGTGTCTTACAGGCGTGATATACTTTAAAAGGTCATAAATTGCGCCTTTTCAAAGGGCTGAAACCGCACTTTATCTCCATTTTGAGTATAGATCTCTAGACATTAGAAATTTTTCTTGTTAAGTCAGAGATTCTCACAATTTTTCTCTAAGGCTTTTCCAGGTTAAAACAGAGACCAAGATGATGTAGGGCTTTTCCAGATTAAAACAGAGACCAAGACGATGTAGAATAAAAGGACAAGCCACAAGATAATCACGGACGCCGATC
>DAOTUR010000620.1:0-2007 GCA_034436915.1 Anaerolineae bacterium | reverse complement strand
TAATCATTCACCTCTTCATGCGAATTTTAGTAGGGGCAGGATGCATCCTGCCCAAGCCAAATCCCCTACAAATCATCTGGGCGCGATACATCGCGCCCCTACAACGGCCTTTGTTATATCAATACCTTCGCCAATTTTGAAAACACAGCCAAATCCGCCTTTTTGAAGCAAATTTGGCCCCAAAACTTGGCTTATAAAAGGTCACGAAGTGCCAAATTTGGTGAAAATCCTGCTTTTTTAGGTACTCTGAATTTTGGCGAAGGTATTGTTATATGGATAGGTGAATGATTACAAGACGCGATTACCCTATGACTCGCCCCCACACATCCTATTGATAATCAGGCCACGAAAACGATTTTATACAAAGGGCGTGGCGTGCCATGCCCTACGATTCCAACATCACAACCAGAACGGCACTTCGCCCTGCGCCGAGATCAATTTGCCTACGGTCACCCAATTCGTCCATTCATCGGCATTGTGCAGCGTCACAGGCCGCTTATACGTCGGTGCGCCATAATGCAGCAGCGTCCAGGCCAGCACCGAATACACCGCATACTCAATCGCAAACGCCGAGCGCACACGCACATGCAGCGGCTGCGCGGTGGTGATCGGCGATGGCAGGCTGGCGACCACGAACGCTTCATTCTCCGTCAGCTTGAACAGACTGCCCCAGGGCGCTTGCTCCACTTTCGCCGCCAGACGGTACAGGCGCGGCGTGTGCTCGGTATCGACCTCAATTGGCGTGAGGGCCATGCCGAGCACCGCGCTCCACTTCGCCAATGCCTCAAGCACATCCTCAGCAAACGGCCCCGCATGATGCAGCATCACGCGCTTGTCTGTAAACACATCATGCGGGAACATCGCCTCCATCAGCCCGATGGGACACGGTGCGCCCGAACTCACCTCGCACATCTCGACGCGGTAGCCGACCAGCGTGCCATCGCTGCAATAGATGCGATGCAGCGCCGTGATGCGATCCTTGCGCTTGAGCGACTCGCGGGTGACGCTGAGGCCCGTCACATAATCGGCGTATTCCAGCGGCTCGGCCAGAACAAACGGGATATGTCCGGTGCGGGCCAGCAGGCTCATCATAACGCGAGGCAGTGCATCGGGGTCGTGCATGGTGGCGGATGAGATGACGTACATCGGCAGGCCGCGTCCGGCGATGACCGCATGGAGCCGCGCCAGATTGTCATCCTCTTCGCGGTCTTCCATGCCAAAGACAAACACACAGTCGGCCTTGTCTTTGTCGAGCGCCTTGCCCAATGTTTTGAGCGTGTCGGGCGCAAAATCTGTGAGCGGGCGCTCTTTCAACATCTCCAGGCGCAGCCCAAAGATTTTATCCAGATCGCGCCGCAGCACCTCGATAAAATCCTTGACCAGATCCGCGCCCGTATTGACGACGGTCACACGCATCGCGGCCTTGTCGTAGCGGCTGAGGCGGCGATACAGGCCGGCTTTGATCAGATCATGCGGCGTGGCCTCGGCGCGATACGGCAGAACGCGCTTGCTGCCATACATCAGGTTGGGCGTCATCTCGACCTGGGCGAAGACATGCGGATGCGTGCGCGTACTGTAGGCCGCGCCAATGATGCCCGCCTGCTTCAACACATCCGACAGCGCCCGAATCATCTGCGCTCGTTGGTCGGGGCGGATTCGCATCGCCCCCTGCGCCTGCTCTATCGGCACGCCGAAGCGCTGAAAATCGGTGCTCGTCGGGCTGATGAGCGGATACAGGGCGCTGGCGACATACTCATAGCTGTAATCGCCCGCCTGCACCGCCAGGATCGGTTCGTCATCGGGCGCGGCCTGGATGAGATTTTGCATGACCTCGCGCCGTGACAGCGCCATGAGATGCTCACGATGTTCGGCGGCTGTCCCTGTCGTGCCTTTTACGCTGGCAACCATGCTGTGCGAGGTGATATCCATTACGCGCTGCCCCACCAACTCATCGACTGTGTGACCCTGATTGAGATAGGCACTCAGCACGCGGGGATAGCGCAGCAG
>DAOTUR010000619.1:0-1658 GCA_034436915.1 Anaerolineae bacterium | reverse complement strand
TCGCACAATCTCGTCAGCAGTCAGCAAAGAGCGACTGCGTGCGTGCGTTTTGCCCGACTCGCGATCCGTTTCCATCTGAGTGGACTGGCCCGACAAGCGGCTGTAGTACTCCGCCGTGGCTTTGTCTCAGCCGCCAAGGATCACTTGAAAGGCCATCCCGGCGCGCAGCGTCTCAGCGCCATTGCGGCCATAGATGCTTTCCAACTGCCCCATCGTTTGCAGCGCCAGCATAAAAGCAATTCGACGTTTCCGCACCAGATTGGAAAACTCAACCACAGCGCTCAGATCCCCCAGCGCGGGAAATTCATCGATGATAAACTTGACCGGATGGGCAGCTGGCCTGATTCAGTCTGCTCACCTATCGCATCCAGATCCAGCAATAACTTGGTGAGAACAGCCCCAAGATACGGCGCGACCACCCGACGATATTTGCCGGGGGTGGCGAGAATCACAATCGTCGGTTGACTCTGATCGACGAGCATCTCGGCTGTAAAGTCACTCCTTTGCGTGCTGCTGCGAATGACCTCATCGGCCCAGCCTGTGAGACTATTTTGCAGGGTCGCAATAATATTGCCGGCTAGCTTGCCATCCCCGGTGGCGCTGGCAATAAATCCCGCGGCCAGCCGCTGCGCATCATCAGCCTGTTGGTTCAATCGTTCGCCGAGCGTCTTGAGATCCAGAAAGCTGGTGAAGATATCGCCCACATTGTCAAAGCGAATCAGACAGGCCGCAAGAAGTGACTCGGCGCTTTTCGTCCAGAAGTCATCGCCTCCCCCACCACTCTTTGGAACCAGCACTTCCGCAATTGCCTTGGCTGTCGTGATATTCTTAACCCCTTCGGCAATGTTGTAGCAGGGACTGCTGCTGTCCGTCGGATCATGCACAATCACCCGATGGCCGAAGATTGCGGCATAGCGAATGACGTGTTTGGTCAGTTCTAGCTGAGGATCAGCGATCACGAGGTTCTGACCGTAGCGCATGCAGTCATAGATGATCGGTAGGATCACGCTGCTGCTTTTGCCGGAGCCCGGATTGCCAATGGTGATCATCCCACGCGCGGCATCTTCGCTTTCCAGCGCAAACAGATCACCCAGATAGGTAAACTTGCTGCTGCCTTTGGGCTTGTCTCCAAAAAACTTGCCGTACAGATTAACACCTGACTCCTGCTCCCTGGTGAAGCGCTTATACTCCTGTCGATTGGCGAAATGGGAGCTGCCATACGTGTCCTGAGTGCGACGAATACCGCGAAAGCTGTCGAGCCACAGGCGGAGCCGACTGCCTGGTCGCAGCTGCCGCTGCACCGCTGCATTGACAGCCAATATAAGGAAGAGCATGAACACTGTGAAGCCAATCACGCGGGATTGATTGACGTTCGTCGGAGCGATGAGAGTCTCAGTGAGGGCATTGGCGATCTGAGGACGCTGCGCTCGTTGAATGGCTGTGCTGCCTAAAAAGTGGCTGTACCAACTGATCACAGCAATCACGAGACACATTGTCACAGCAATCCGAAGCAAGAAAAGCCGTTTATCCAGCCCTTCTGCCCTGTGCCGAATGCTGTTCCCGGCTCGCACAAGAGAGGCAACAATCGAAACCAAAGAGACGAAACTGAGTACGAGCGCAGGCACAAGCGCGACCTGACGATAGTCATGAAAGAGCCA
>DAOTUR010000618.1:0-2804 GCA_034436915.1 Anaerolineae bacterium | reverse complement strand
CTATCAGACTTTTCGCATATCACTGGAATCTCAACAGATGCGAAAAATACGGCTTATGTTTTGAACTCAATACGAACGGATCGGAGCGAGTTCTATTGAGATGTGCAAAGTCCAGCTTAATCATTGTCAATAAGGATAACCATCTTGAATCATACATCTCTCAATGGTCAATGGTCTCTCTTTAAAAGTCACGAGACCACCGCGATAGCCGCGACAGTACCGGGCTGCGTCCATACCGCGCTCATTGCCAATGGTTTGCTTGAAGATCCGTTTTATCGTGATAACGAACTACGCCAGATGTGGGTTGGAGAGACCGATTGGCACTACAGCCGCACCTTCACAATGGCGGCGGATGTGCTGACGCATGATCGCGTGCTACTGCGCTGTCTTGGCCTGGATACGATTGCCACACTGCACCTGAATGGGGTTGAGATTGGGCAGGCTGACAACATGCACCGTACCTGGGAGTTTGATATCAAGCCCTCGCTGCACGCGGGCGAAAACACGCTCGATATTGTCTTTGCTGCCCCGATGGAGTATGCCCGCCACATGGATGAGACAAAGGGCGCTCTGGCCGGATGGGTGGAGCCGATGCGGATCAACAGCGGCGCATGGATTCGCAAAGAGCCGTGCAATTTCGGCTGGGATTGGGGGCCAAAGATGGTCACAAGCGGCATCTGGCGCGATATTGAAATCATCGCCTATGACACGGCCCGCCTGAGCGATGTCCTGGTCACGCAGCAGCACAGCGATCATCAGGTCGGCCTCACGGTCAGCATCACGGCGAAACGTGGGACAGACACGCCTGTGACGGCCACTGTGACCGTCTCGAAAGACGGGCAGGTTGTCGCCAGCGCCGAAAACGTCGCTTTTGCGGGCGAGTCGGCGGAGTGTGCTTTGACGATTCATCAGCCGGAGTGGTGGTGGCCGAACAATCTGGGCGCACAGCCGCTTTATAACATCGACGTGACGCTGCAAGACGCCAGCAGCCAAACGCTCGACACCTGGGCCAAACGCATCGGATTGCGGACGCTGCTGCTGGAACGTCATCGGGATGACATCGGGGAATCGTTTTATTTCTCGTGCAACGGCGTGCCGTTCTTCGCCAAAGGCGCAAACTGGATTCCGTCCACCGCCTACCCTGGCAACATTGAGGCAAAAAATTATGAGCGCCTGGTTCAGGCGGCCGCCTCTGCCAATATGAATATGCTGCGCGTGTGGGGCGGCGGCATCTATGAAGACGACGTGTTCTACGATCTGTGCGATCAGTACGGCATTGCCATCTGGCAGGATTTCATGTTTGCGTGCGGCACATATCCCGCGCATGATGCGGAGTTCATGGCGAATGTGAAGGCCGAAGCCCAGGGCGTGGTGCGCCGTTTGCGTCATCATGCGTCTATCGCCCTGTGGTGCGGCAACAACGAGATTGAGCAGGGAATGCCCACGCCCTCATGGATGGAGACAATGGGCTGGGACAATTACAGCCTCCTGTTCGATCATCTGCTGGCCGATGTCGTGCATGATCTCGCGCCCCAGGCATCGTATTGGCCGGGCAGCCCGCATACGCCGATTGGTGATCGCAATGATCATTCAAATCCGACGGCGGGCGATACGCATCTGTGGGCGGTGTGGCATAGACGCGAACCGTTTGAGTGGTATCGCACGCGCCTAGATCGCTTTGTGAGCGAATTTGGCTTTCAATCCTTTCCCGAACCCCAGATTACCTACGAATTCACGCAGCCCGAAGATCGCAATATCACCAGCTACGTCATGGAGCATCATCAGCGCAGCGGCATCGGCAACAGCACGATCATTCACTATCTGCTGGATTGGTTCCGTCTGCCGACCTCGTTTGAATCAACGATCTGGTTGAGCCAGATTTTGCAGGGCATGGCGATGAAGTACGCCGTTGAGCACTGGCGGCGCAATATGCCGCAAACGATGGGCACGATCTACTGGCAGTTGAACGATATGTGGCCCGCACCGAGCTGGTCATCGCTGGACTGGAAAGGTAATTGGAAGGCGCTGCATCATATGGCCTGCCGCTTCTATGCGCCGCTGCTCATCTCCGGCCTGGAGGATATGAGCACGAATACCGTAACCATCCATGTGACAAGCGATCTGCATACTGCACAGGCGGCAACGGTTGTCTATACCATCACTGATGCGGCAGGTCGCACGCTGGAGCAGGGCGAACGGGCTGTGACGATTGAGCCGCGCACCAATCTATGTGTGGAGACGTTCGATCTGTCAGCGCATGTCGCCGCCCACAGTGCCCGCGATGTGCTGGTGTGGCTGGCGCTGCGTGTCGA
Organism: Anaerolineae bacterium; assembly: GCA_034436915.1. Lineage (GTDB taxonomy): Bacteria > Chloroflexota > Anaerolineae > Aggregatilineales > Phototrophicaceae > JALHOR01. The sequence goes on along the minus strand of DAOTUR010000618.1, from coordinate 492 downwards.
TGGGCAGCAAATCTCCGAGAATATCGCCCTGCTGTGCCGCCCCAAACATTTGCAGCTTGTTCCTCCACATATCACAACCACCATCGAGGCACAGGCTGACCATCAGGTGAGCCTGACGCTGAACGCCGATGCTGCTGCGCTGTATGTGTGGTTGGAGCTACCGAATGCCCATTTCAGCGATAATTTCTTTCATCTGCTGCCCCATCAGCCGCACACGGTTCAGGTGACGCTGCCCCACGGCGCAGATGCCGCGATGATCAAGGTGCAATCGCTGGTCGATACCTACGAATAAGCCACCTGCTGCAAAAAATGACGCAAACGGGCAACTCATCGAGTCGCCCGTTTGCCCTGTAGAGCCGATTCGCTGCGTGATTTACCGAAGAAACGCCGTAAAGCCCCTGCCTTTAGGCATGGGGATATAAGGTGTGCTTGCATTCGAGGGTGTTATTTCGTATAGTATTTCTAGGTGCGAGAACAGATGTCCCTGTGGAT
>DAOTUR010000617.1:0-3851 GCA_034436915.1 Anaerolineae bacterium | reverse complement strand
CCGCGTAAAAATTTGCACATTATTCGCCCCCACGTCGCGGGCGCTTTCGATCAGCGCATCATCGACCTGACGCAGGCCGGCGCTCAAAATTAAGACCGTGAACGGAATACTTTCCCACACCAGCCCGATAATGATGCCCGCTGGCTTTAAATAGGGCGTGCGATACCCGCTGAGGCCCGCAATATTGAGCATGGTTTCCAGCGTGCCGCGTGTTGTAAAGAAGCGGATCAGCGCATAGGCCAGGATGATGCCGGGGACGAACAGCGGGAACAGCGCCAATGTCTGCACCCAATTAGACAGGCGGCTGTTGGAGAAGCGCAGATACAGCGCTAACGGAAAGCAGACGACAAATAAAATCGCTACCGTGATGAGCGTGATCTGAAACGTAAAGCTCAGGTTTGAGACGCTGATGGGGTCTTGAAAGAAGTCCGTATAACGCGCCAGGGAGAGGTTCCCGTTTTCATCAAAGAGGGTGCGAACCATCGACTGAAGGGCCGGGAAGAAAATCAGCATCATCACAATCAGCATCGGGGCCGCGATTAAGAGGTAGGGTACGGCGGCCTTCAGCAGAGTCGAGCGGCTGAGAGGGCGGGCCTTACGCGGCGCTGGCTTTGCTGAGGCGGTTGTGGAGGGTGATATCATAGGAACTCCTCGTAGAGACACGGCTAACGCCCGCCCGGTGCGCGTGTGGGTCGTGCATGATGACGTGGTGAGCCATAAAATCGTGTTGATGTAGGGGCGACCCATGGGTCGCCCTCGGTTTGAGCATTGGGCCGGATTGGGCGCAGCGTGCTGTGCCCATCTCTTCTCACATCGAAAGGACATTCACACGCTTTCATGTCTGCTCATCTATCCATCAGACGGCGATGAGCCTCTGAATAGGAGGCTCATCCGACAAGAAGGATATTGTGTAGGGACACGGCGTGCCGTGTCCGAACGAGTAGGACACGGCGTGCCGTGTCCCTACAGAGCACCATAAATATTGCTGTGGAGCCGTCTAGCTCTTCGGGTCGATGTTGGTGGCGACTTTTTCGTACCAACCCTGGGTCAGCGGGCCGCTGTACGCGCCGCCCGGCCACACCGGAACACGATCCGTGATGACGCTGTTGAATTGGGTCTGGAGTTCCGTCGGCAGCATGTCCCAGCTAATCGCCGGGAAACCGCCGATGTTCTTCACAACCGAGGTCTGACCTTCGGCGCTGAGTAGGTAATTGACGAAATCCTGTGCGCCCTTGAGGTTGGCTGAGTTTTTCGGGATCGCCAGCGTAGTGTAACCGCCGGGGAAAGGCAGATCGGTGAACTGCACCAGCTTGGTGGTGTCGGGCAGCAGGCCGAGGTTCAGCGCCTGGATCGCCTGATCCGACCACGCTGTCACCATGCTGACCGAGCCATTCGACAGCAACTCTAGCACCGGGTTATTGCCCGCCGGGTAGGAGCCATCTTCGTAGATATAGGGGTCAATCTCATTCAGCAGATCAAAGGCTTTGGGATAAAAGGCATCGACCAGCGCCTGATTGAAGTAGCTGGAACGGAACAGCGTCGGGTCCTGGCCGGAGACTTCGTACAGGGCGCGGACGACCATCGAGCCACCGCTGCCGCCTTTGTCGGGACGGCAGTACACGAACTGGCCGGGATGAGCCTTGACCCATGTCACCAGTTCAGCGAAGGTGTGCGGCACTTCGGCTTCGGGGACGACAGCGCTGTTATAGGCCACCAGCACCTGCGAACCACGATACGATGCGCCCATGTCAGTGATAGTGGCGGCGGAGGTGACGTTCGCCAGATTGGGGATGTCGGCCACAGTCGGTTTGTACCACAGGTCGGCATCAATCGCGGCCTGATAATCACGCGGGTCGAAGTCCATGACATCAACCTGGGGATCAGAGTTGGTCTGGAGAGCGGCAATGGCACGATCCACAATCGGTTCATCGCCTGTCGCACGCGAATTGGTGAATTGGACGGTGTACTGGGGATACTTGGCTTCAAAATCCGGGATCACAACGTTCTGATACCAATCGGTGATATTGGTATCGCCGCTGCTGTAGAGATTGATGACGGTTTTGTCCTGGGCACGGAGGCTGCTCAATGACAGCATGACGCTCAGAAGAAGAATGCTGCGGACGATCCAGTGCTTGGTCAGCATATTAGTCTTTCCCCTAACAATTGATAACAGAAAGTTTGTAACCAACTGAAAGAAGAGAATAACGTGACGATGTAAAGAACAGGGCCATAAATCAAAAAGATCGTGTTAATTAACGAAGACATGTCTTTGACGGAATCGTCATCAAAACAGCAATTTTTTTATGTGTGTTTTAACACAGGTGGGTTATGGTTATCAATGCCTTTGTCCTTGACTCTTCACCTCACGAGGCCCTATGACCCTGCTTCCGCTGCGCCCCCCGCTGATTGTCCATCATATGGCCGCCCTGGATGGCCAGTTTCCGCCCAATTCGCTGGCCGCGATTGACGCCTGTCTGCACGCACACGCCGCCTTCATCGAAATCGATGTCACGGCGCTGGCCCAGGACGATTATCTGCTGGTGCATGATCCGGTTCTGCAATCCGAGACGACAGGCAGCGGCGATGTGAGCGCCTGCACCCCGGCTCAGGCGCGGACGCTGTTGTATCAGGGCAGCCCGCAGCCTGTTACCCTCTTAAGCGATGTGGTGCGCCTGTTCCTTGAATTTCCTGAGACACGGCTGCAAATTGACTTTAAAAATGTCATCCCAATGACCGATGAGGAACCCCTGCGGCGGTTGGTGACGCTGATCGAGCCGCTTGGAGAGTGCGTCATCGTCAGCTCCGGCGCAGATTGGCAGCTCCGACGCCTGCGAAAACTGGCCCCCTGGCTCGATCTGGGCTTCGACATCGGCTTTTATCTCGATTGGATGCTGCCCGGTGAAGAGCGCGACCCGCGTGAGCCGCCATTCCGCACGGGGGCCTATGGCTATTGGGACGATCATCTGCTGGCGACGCAGCGCATCTGGCCCACAGCCGATTATCTGGCCGAGCGCTTCGAGACATTCATCAGCGCGGTTCCAGGCGTGAGCACGTTTTACATCAGTCATCGTTTATTGGCGCAGGCGCTGGATGAGGGCTTTAATGCAGCGGACGTTCTGCACGCCGCCGGGATCAAACTTGATGCGTGGACGATGGACACGACCAATGATGCAGCGGTCAGGAATGCGCCAAAACTGCTCGCTGCCGGGGTGGATCAATTCACGACCAATACACCCGCCGCCCTGACGCAGCTTCTCAATGGCCTGCTGACCACGAATGCAGACTAATATGATCCAGATTCGCATGTCCGGCACGCTGGATGATCGGCACAGCAAGCAGCATCTCCCGCACGCCTTCACCGTGCCTGAAGGCGCAACTGCTCTGAGCATCTGGTTTGATTACAGCCCCAAATACTCACGTGGGCAGGCGCAGCGCAACGACCTGAGCCTGACGCTGTTCGACCCCACAGGCGCACGCGGCGCACGCCATAACAATCAGGATCGCAATTTGCGGATCACGGCACAGTCGGCCACACCCGGTTATACCCCTGGCCCGTTACAACCCGGAACCTGGACTATCTGGATTGACTCGCATCGTGTGCTGCCACCGGATAAGATCGAGTATCGCTTTGAGATCAACATTTCGACGGAGCCTCTGCCCGCAGACGAGGCCGTGATGCAGTGGCAGCCGGGGCAGGTGGCCTCGCGTGGGGTGGGCTGGTATCGCGGCGATTTACCGGAAAAGCGCCGTAAAGCCCCTTGTTTTAACAATGGGGATATAAGGCGTAAAACTTGCAAAACGATCTCATGATGGTAAACTTTCACGCAATTCGATCAGACAATGCGCTTCAC
>DAOTUR010000616.1:0-16176 GCA_034436915.1 Anaerolineae bacterium | reverse complement strand
GATGAGCCTGCCCTCTGTGCAAAGGCTTACGTCGATTTGCTGCGCCTGCGCTACAAACAAGACAGCCGACATTTCCTGGACATGATTGAAAAGCCAATCCTTGTCGTTGGGATCGGGCGTGAGCCTGATGCGCTGACCTGGAAGCGCGTCGCTATCACAGACGTGCTCATGGCAATGGCGGCCAAACAGGGTCGCAAAGTTCAATTCTTGGGGCATGTCCTACCGACTCGCCTCCCTCGTCGCGCCGATTAACTAAATAGCTCTAACCGTTAGGACGCGTTTAAAAACAAGTCCGCAGACTTCTAGAATGGGTCGTCTCATCTCCATTCTGCGACTTTATTTTTAAACGCGTCCTTAGAGAGAGAAAAAGCCATGAGCACAATATCCTTCAAGCCATCACTGGCTCTTGCCGTGATGCTCGACCAGAAAACCCAAACTCGCCGGGGAATTGCCCAGGGCATCACCCTTGATAACAGCGGACAGCCCGTCATTCTTTCAAACCACAGTTGGACACTCGCGGTCTACTCGGTGAACTCCCCCATCGGCAAGCCCCGCATTAAATGGCGCGTGGGCATGAAGACGCCCATCAAAGCCGCCCGCACAGGCAAAGCCCTGGGATACGTCACCCTTGATACAATCCGCATTCAGGACGTGCGCGACATGACGCACGCCGACGCCGTTGATGAAGCGTGCACGGGTCTCTATCCCAACGAACCCTTTAACGACGATCCCCGTTCGGCATTTTGGTATACGTGGCTGAGTCTCAACAAGCTGCCCCGCGCCACATTCCGCGACCTGACTCTGCCCCTGTGGGACGACGATTTCCCCGCCGCCCGCCGCGACCTATTCCACATGCGCCTTCGCAATGCCGATCTTCCCCCGTGAATTTTTCATGGCCTTCGCCCTGAATTTCACCTATGTCCAAGACAGCACAACTCCGGCGGGCTTTCAATGCCTCGCCGAACAAGTAGGCAAATAGATGGCGACCCTCTCGAAGGCTGAAATGGCCGAGTTTTACGCCTGGGTCGCTCTGTATCGGTGCGTGGTCGAGAACCGCGCACAGGGTGGCGAAGGCGGCTGGCCCAAAGGGGTTTTCGACCCCAATGCTATCGCTGAGATGGTGGCGGATGGCGACGTTGAAAGTTTCTGGGTGGGTGGCGGCTGACCGCACAGGGCATTGAGGCCTGGGAGAAGAAGATAGGCGGCAATTCGGCTGAGGCGAAGCGGGCCGACACCAACGCCACACGTCGCGCCATTCTACGCACGCTCTGTGAGCACAAAGGCTGGATGAACGCAAGGTGTTTGCCAGGGTATATCCCTCACTCCTCGTGGTCGAGCCTGATCCGCAATCGGCTGTGGAGCGAGGGCCTCGCAGACAAGCGGGCGGGTTGCAAGGGCAAAGACATCGAGTTCAGGATTACGCCCAAGGGCGAAGAGTACGCGATGAGCACTGGAATTGTCGAATTGCAACCGGAGCGCGAACCAGATGTTTACGAGATCGCCTAAATACCTAAAGGACTGACGACGATGTTTGAATACTTAGAAGGCTTCGCAGGCGGAGGCGGAGCGACGCTGGGACTCGAACAGACAGGCCTCTATCGGCTGGCCTGCGCGATCAATCACGAACCAACAGCGGTCAAGAACCACAAGGCGAACTTCCCGCACGGGAAACACTTCTGCCACAACATGCAGGAGACGCACCCGCGCATTTATCCGAAGACTCGCGTGCTTTGGATGTCTCCCTCGTGCTCAAATCACAGCAAAGCAAAAGGCGTCGCTCATAACGGCATGATCCCCATGTGGCAGGATGACCCCGAAGATCAAGGGGCTGAACAGTCCCGTGCCCTCATGGAGCAAGTCATCCATTACACCCGTGAGCATCGCTATGAACTCGTGTTCGTGGAGAACGTCGTAGAGGTGCATAAGTGGGCGCATTTCCAGCGCTGGCTGCAAGCGATGGCAGACATGGGGTACAGCTACAAGTTGCTGTATCTCAACAGTATGTTCTTCGGCGTGCCTCAGTCTAGAGACCGTTTCTACGCGGTCTTCTGGGCCAAAGGCGTTGACGCTCCTGACTTGGAGTTTCGCCCGGACGCGCATTGCCCGAAGTGCAACCAAGCTGTGCAGGCTAACCAGTCGTGGAAGAACGGCAAAACGTGGGGCATCTATGGCGATAACGGCCAGTACGTTTACGCCTGCCCTGCCTGTAACACCGTCGTCCACCCAGCCACCGTGCCTGCCAGCACCGTCATTGACACGTCGAACCTGGGGCAGGCAGATGCTCAAGCATCGCAAGACGCCTCTCGTTGAGGCAACGATGAGGCGTATTCGTAATGGCATCCTGCGCCTGGGTGGTGAGCATCTACAGATGGGCATCTCCTACTACGGGAGAGAGAACACTGAGTTTCGCCTGGACGACCCTCTGCCAGCGGTCACAGCAGGCGGCAATCGTCACGGCCTCCTCACCTTGCCGCGCCTTGTGCCGCAGCACATCAGCTACTACTACGGCTCATCGAAAGACGGCCAACCAACCCGGATGAATGAACCGATGTGGACGATCCCTACGGTCATCAAGCAGGCCCTCATCACCCCCACCGTCGCCAGCGACGACCTCGAAGAGATCGTGATGAACTCCTACTTTCGGATGCTCACGATTGACGAACTACGCGGGGCAATGGGGTTTCCCGACACATACATCATGGGCCACATGTCGCAGCGTATGAAGATCAAAATCCTCGGCAATGCTGTTACACCCGCTGTTGCCAAATGGCTCGGCCAACGCGGAGCAATCTCACTTTCTCTAACTGTTAGAGCGGCTTAAGGAGCAACACGATGGCTAAAGCAGAAATCCAGAAGGCCAGTGGCGAGATCGTCCCTGGCACATACTCGACCATCACGGCGCAAGACACCCAGGTCGCAAACGCTGTCCTGATAGCTGGGCAGCGGGCAGGCGAACTCATCCTGGCAAAGGCCGACCTCGCAGCGCTGGAAACCGAGATCGAAGAGACGATCAAGCGCCTCTTCCCCATGCTGCCCAACGCAAAACAGTCTGTCCTCGACTCCGAGGATGACTACAAAATCGCTGAGGCAGCCCTGCGTGAGAAGGCGCGTATCGCAAAGGCGCTCTCGCCTGATCGCACCGACTGGTTTGGCGTGGTTGTGTCTACCGACACATCGCACGTCTACGACCCCAAGAAGGCCCTCGAATGGTGCAAGATCAACCTGCCCGCAGGCCTGCGCGTGAGGACGGAGTTGGATGCCGTCGCCTTCAAGAAAGCTGCTGCCCAGATGGAGAAGGATGGCACGATTGCGCCCGACCTCTTCCATACCGAGACCGTGTACACCTCGCGCATCGACGTGAGCAAACTCATCAGCTTTGCCGACGCAATGGGGGCCGAGTAAATGTGTAAACAATGCGTCTGCGGTGATGTTGCAACCACCAGCAGAGAAGCCCTGAAACTTTAGAAAACCGTTTTCAGCCAGGAGAATGAATGATGAAAGACAGACCATGCGCCTCAATCGGGTGCGAAAATATGGTCATCAACCCTACAGTGTGGTCTCAAAAATACTGCGATTTTCACAGGTTTGAGGAACGGCCTATCACCAGCCCCGAAGAAGCCGAATACCGCAGGGCCATTGCAGCCGCCCGTAATGCCCGTACAGCTATGTACGATGTGTCGACAAGAAGGCGTGCGGCAAGGATTGAGGCAAAGGCCGCCGCTGCTGAGGCCCGTCAGATCGCCCGATCCGCCCGATCCGCAGCACAGACCGATAAATTCAACAAGCTCCAGCGCGTGCTGGAACGTTCTTCGCTCTAACCGTTAGACCTTAACTGACCCACAGAAACCATTGAGAGAAATAGGAATACACCATGAAAAACACAGTTCTGCAATCGAACCTTGCCGCCGCATTGTCAAAAGTTCTCAAAGCCATCTCCCCCCGCGCCCCGCTGCCTATCTTGGGCAATGTCCTCCTGTGTGCCAAGAATGGCCGCATGTCCCTCACAGGCTCAGACCTGCAAATGAGCGTCACTGTCTGGATCGACGCAAAGGTCGAGCGGGACGGCGAAATCACACTCCCTGCGAAAACATTCTCGGATTTGGTGGGCCGCCTGTCAAAGGATATGGTCTCACTCGAACTCGATAGTGCCACCAACACGGTGTCTCTGCGTTGCGGCAGCACGTCGGCCCAAATCAAAGGCATTGCCGCCGCAAAGTACCCGCCTGTCAAGACCAGCGACGTGAAGGGTATCACGCTCCCCGGCCATCAATTCAAGCAGATCATGGGACACGTCGGCTTTGCCGCAGCGAAGGAGGATAATCGCCCCGCGCTGACATGCGTCAACACGATCATTGAGGGCGGTTGCATCACAATGGCGACGGCTGATGGCTACTGCCTTGCCGTGCGCTCCCAGCCCCTCGATGAGGTGTATGCAGGCAAAGCCGAAGCGAACATCCCCGCCAAGTCCATGATCGAAGTCGCTGGCATGATTGATGAGACGCTGCCTCTGAGCATCAGCCTTGTGAACAATCAGAACATCGTCAGCTTCCGCCAGGGGGATCGTGACTTGCCGATACTGGAAATCTCATCCCAGATTGTCGAGGGACGTTTCCCGGCCTACGGCATGATTATTCCGACTAAACAGGTCGTTGAATGCACAGCAAACCGCGAGGACTGGTTGAAGAAGGCCAGGACTGCCGAAATCTTCGCCCGCGATGACGCTTTCTCTGGCCGTGTGGTTATTGAGCCGCCGACCATGCCGGGGATGACGGGGATGCTCAAGATGGTTGGCCGCTCGGCAGAACGTGGTGACAGCAGCGCTCCGCTGGAGGCCGAGGTCAAAGGCGAGTCGTTGGACGTGCATTTTGATATTCGCTTCATCATCGACATCCTCGACCACGCCGAAGAGGAACACATGGTCTTTACATCCAATGGCAAGGATAGCCCTGGGGTGTGGCGCGGATTGGGCCGCGATAATCTGATCTACGTCGTGATGCCGATGAACAGAGGCTAAAGAAAATGGCCGACATCATTGGACTCTGCGTATCACCAGAAGACCAAGACTTGCTGGAGTTGCACGGATGGCACACATCCGTGCAGGAACACACGACTTACGCCCGTCGAAAGATATTCCCGAACGGGTCTGAGCTGCTCCATTGCCGCATTGCTGCCCGCATAATCGGAAGACCCTATGACAGAGTTTGAGCAGGTTCACCACAAAGACGATAACGGCCTCAACAACACCAGAGAAAACCTTGCGGTACTTCTGCCTTCGGACAATATACAGGCTCAGGGGCCGCGAAAGCATCGCGGGTCATCACAGTACAAGGGCGTTTTCAAACCGACAAAAAGCAAGAAGTGGCAGGCGTCAATACAGGTTGGGAAGGGAAAGAAGTATCTGGGGTTCTTCTCCGACGAGAAGGACGCTGCGTTAGCGCGGGACGCTGCTGTTAGGGAGCTACACGGCTCTTATGCCTATCTGAACTTCCTGACGCCTGATGAGGTCGAAAGCGAGAAGACCCGCTAGGTTCGATGAGGGGGGCGATTTTCTCTTCGCCCTTTTGATTTAGTGGCGCAGCGTGAGCGCCTGCTTGCTTTAGCCGTTACAGGGTGTTACGGCATACGACAGGATCACGAACATGGCGGTAGAACGCGACCCCGCATCATACGTTGTTTTTGATATGGGCAATTCAGGCTTAAGAGATTTAATCCTGGGGCAGCCATTCGGCAGAGAAGATTTGATCACCCATGCCTTGCAGCAGCCGTCAGCGTCCTCATACGGAATGCTGGTACAAAAGGCGAAGTACCAAAAAGTTTCAATGAGAAACAGCGCGGTTTTTGAATTTAATGGTTCCCCGTACATTGTTGGGGACGCGGCGACGCACGGGGGGCAAGTCAATCGCATGACAGGCGACACAAAGTATGTCCCAGGTTATTGGGACGTTCTGGCGCTGGCGAAACTCCTGCGCCGCTTCCCGGAAGGACACAACAACATATCTGTTGCCGTCGCCCACCCCAGCAATGCTTACCCGTATATTGATCAGATCATGAACTTGATTGGCGGCAAACGCAGCGTTAAAACGCCAGAGGGAGAGACGGTTAAGTTTCACGTTCGCAAGGTCATCCCCTGGGCCGAAGCCGAGGGCGGTATTCTCCGATGGATGAACCTGCCTGCCCAAATCAGCGGGGAGAACACGAAGGTGGGGAAGGCGAATAGCAAGGAAGTTAAAATCGGAGACCGCATCCTTGTGATTGATATTGGTGGTAAAATCTCATCTATGACCGCCGTCATGGTGTCAGACGGGGAGCAGTTTGAGGTTATCTACGACCCAACCGAGCAGCCCTTTAGCCTCGGCATTCAAGATGTTCTGGATACTCTGTCACAGGAATTGAAAGGGCTGTACCCCGATATGTTCCAGGGGTTAGGCACCATCCCCCTCAACATGCTTGAGCAGGCTGTTCGGACGGGAGAGGTTACTTTATCGGGTTGCCCGAAGCCGGTTATAGATGCTGTCAGAAACTCGATTTTCTCGCTGATCGACAAGCTCGAACAAAGATATAAAACTAAACACGGCGGCGGCAAGAACTTCCATCACATTGTCGTGACGGGCGGCGGCGGTGGCCTGCTGTACAAACACCTGATCGACAAGAAGGAAGGTATACTGAACCATCCAAACGTTTACCTTGCTGACCGCGAGGAGAGCATCCACTTTGCAAACCTACGTGGGGGGGCTGTGGCCTTCGGCGCGTGGCTGTCAGAGAACATCGGGAAAGGAGTTAAGTAAATGGGGGGCGCTCGGAGATGGCAGGGGGATGAGCCGCAACCTACGCCCCAGAAGGCGCTCATTCAGGTGCGCCTGCACAGCGATGCCCCTGATGGGGGGCGAGAGAAAGACGCTCTTGAGTTCTATCACGGGCCACTTGCGGATAACAAGTGGGACGATAGACGGATTGTCACAGAGGCGCTTCTGGCTCTCAGGATGTATTGGGATGAGGCTATCGCCCTCCTGAGCCGCAGCAGGCCGTTGTCACGATGGAGATGGCGGCTCTCATCAAGGAGGCGACAAAGACACTCAGCCTCGCAAGAGAGAGTATGCAGATGTTGGCCTCACTTGATCTTGCTAGTCTGAGATCACAACCGGGATGGAAAGAAGAGGTCTGGGAGAACACATCAGTAGCCGTGAGTAGAGGCGCGTCCGCCATTATGGGCCACGCAAAATCATACGACGATGATGAGGACGACGATGGTTAATCACAAAGAGCAGAAGGTTAGAAAAGTCTCTGCGGGATAGACAAAACGGCGTCAATAAAGAGGGAATAATAATCAAAAAGAAACCCCTTCTTGTTGGAGAGATTTCTTTTTTGTTGTGAATTAAGATTATTTCGCATTCGTTTCGCATAATCGCAACTTGACAACCTACATTACAAGGGGGTATTATGATAGTAACTAAGCCCCTGCGTGATAGCAGGACTTTTTCTCTCGAAATACTGTAGGTGAAGGCGACTCCAAAATCGCCTTTTTTGTCGTCTACGGCCCGCGCTCTAACCGTTAGAGTTATTTCTTAGGTTTTGGTTTTGCAGGTTCCTCCTCGATCACAACTTCTGGCACATAATCCCCGCCCGCCAAAATCCCTTGCAGCACAGGGAAACCCTTTGGGTCTTCTTCGCTATACGTAGGTTCGTCCATGATGTCCTCAACGATTTCAGGATCAACGGGATCATCGCCCACTGATCTTCATCCTCGGTCAGTGTCAAAACTTTTTGCTGGCTTTGCAAGGTCAAGGCTCTGAACAAAACACGGGCGATGAGACGCGGGATCGCGCTCAAAAGAAGTTATTACAAACAACAAACAATGTTGCCCCAAAAGGCAGCAACGGTAGGTTTAGGCCAAGTCATGGCCCGTTCACCTTATAACGCTGATCTGTCAAAGTCGATCACGCCAGAGAACAATCCCCTGGCGGACAGTCATTTTCTGGTCAATTTGCGCGTGTTCGATGACGAATACCCGGTTCTGGTTCGCAAAGAGATGCGCGTCGATGAACTGATCAATCAGATCAAGGACAAATTGGCGAACGAAATTGCTAAAGAGCGCGATTACCTCATCACGCTCAATCAGCTCCCGCTCGATCTTGAAGCCCCATTGAGCGATTTTTCGCGATTTTTCGTCAGAGGGGTGCAAACGCTGATCTTTCAGTACGATCAATCACGAAGTGTCAGCCTCGAAAAACGAGTCACCGGGGATACAGGGCCTCTGCCCGCCCAAGCCGCGATGCCTGTCAAATCCGTTCGCCCCTCCAGGGTCACGCTTAAGAACACTGCCGGAGGGCCGTCCTTTGTGATAACCAGTTTTCCAGCGCTCATTGGGCGCGTCGATTTTACGAATCCACAGGAGATGGCCGTTGATCTGGGTGATCTGACCGACACGACCAATATCTCACGCCGACATGCTCAGATCCTGTATGTGGACGATGCGTATTATCTGGAGCAGATCACAACGCACAGCAAGACATTTGTGAAGGACACCGCTCTCAAAGCCGGCGAGAAGCGGAGGATTCAGTCGGGGGATCAGATTCGCATCGGCAATGTATTCCTGTTGTTCATCGTTGAAGCATAGGACATCCTACTACTGGTCTTCACCTAGTGGTTCTTCCGCATCAATGTTGTTGGCGAACATGCGTAGGATCGGTTTTGCGGAGAAACGGGGTATTCTGGAGCCAGTCAGAACCAAACATTCAGGGGGATGAGAATGTCACTGCCGTCTCGATGGATTCCGCCCGTACCGGAAGAAACTACCGCAGTCGCCCGCCGCCTTTCCTAAGGACGCGGCAGGCCGCGTCCCTACGAAACCGATGATCCCGTTTACGGCCCCGACGCACCGCCCCGTAGGGACAACGCCTGCGTTGTCCGCGCCTTAAGAAGGGGGACGACACACACGAAACCCGATATTGTAGCTACGATCGTGCGGGTTGAAGTAGTAACGGTACGCGGCACGGGCGTTGACACGAGTGAGGAGCCACGAGCCGTCGTTCAGAACATATTTTCTATTAACGTCAGTGTTTTCACGCCCATCATCGGCCTGATAGGGATAAGGATACTGTTCCTGGTCATACACCGAAGTCGTCCAGGTATAAGCGTTGCCCGTCAGATCATAGACCCCTTCCGGCGTTGCATTGGCAAACAACCCCACTGGCGTTGTCCGGCGCAGGTGGCTCTGGGATATCCTGACCAATGGAACGGAAAATAAGTCTAAGAAAAGTTAAAGCATTCAAGAAAAGTAAAAAAGATTGAAGCTCATGGCCTATCAGATGGGAAAAGGCTTCAAAGTCCGCGGTGTGCCCTTCTGAACCAGCGAATTGAGGGTAAAACTGTAGCGCCCCAGTATCCGGATGTGATCGTAGGCCAGCGGTGTAATACGATCCAAGTCATCGCGGTTCAACTCAGGGTCTTTGTGTTGTAGCTCGGACAGGGCTTGATCAAGATAATAGGTATTCCAGTAGACGACCAAATTGAGAAGCAATCCCAACGCCCCCAATTGTTCTTCCTGTCCTTCCTTATAAGAGTGCCTTAATTCGCCGCGATGCCTATAACATAAGCGGCGTGCGAGCTTATGGCGCAGTTCGGTATGATTGAGTTGTGTCAAAATGCGGCGTTGATAGGTATCATCGCGCAGATAGTGGAGCAGATACAAGGTTTTGCCGATCCGGCCCAGATCTTGGATGGCTTTGGTGAGGGCGGAGGCAGGAGCGGCTGAGGAAAAGAGGCGCATCAGCTGGGAGGGGCGAACGGTGCCGGTTTTGAGGGAACCGGCGACGCGTAGCATCTCATCCCACTCGGCGTAGAGGCGCGGAACATTGACGATATTTTGAGAGAGTTCATTGAACGCTGCATAATCGGCGTTGGGGGTCATGCGCCAGAAGCGCCGATCTTTAAGATCGGCCAGTCGCGGAGTCAATTGAAAGCCCAGTAACCAGAACAATCCGAAAACAACATCGGAGTAACTATGGGTATCGGTCATGATTTCCGTCGGTTGGAGAAGGGTATTGTGATTGAGCAGGCCCTCAAGAATGAAAAGCGCTTCGCGTAATGTGCCGGGAATGACGATGTGGTGAAAACCGGTGAATTGATGACTCATGAAGTTGAAAAAGGTAATGCCGCGACCGGTGCCAAAATACTTACGATTGAATCCGCCATGCAGGGCGCGTTGAGGCACAACAAAGCGCAGGCCATCGGCTGAGGCGACATCGCCGCCACCCCAGAATTGAGCCAAAGGCAATTGAGATTGAGCTCTGACCAACCCGCTGTTGGCTTCAGCGAGGGTCTCGGTGCGGATATAGTTGTGCTGAACCCAGGCCAAGCGGTGGGCTGAGAGAGCCGGGTTGTCAGGATCAACCACGGCCTCAAGACCAATATTGCACGCCTCGGCGAGCAAAACAGCGCACAGACTGATGGACAGATCGGTGGCCCGCGCCTGTCGTTCACTCAGATGCGTAAAAGCATCGGCAAAACCGGTCAGGCGATGAACTTCAAGCATCAAATCGGGGAGATCCACCTGAGGAAGGCGATGAGTGAGCCTGTGCTGGAGGGCGTGCAACTCAGGGGTTTCGGGTAAAGCGTCCAATGGCGTGAGAATAGGCCGTGGAACGCCCTCAATTACCTCAATCCGGACATGAGCCTGGTCGTGGAGGGCCTCATTCATCTGTCGGTAGGCCTCATCGAGTTGCTGGGCCAAGGCGTCAAACTCAGGCTGCGGATCGGGATGACGGTCAAGCAGTCGACAGACATGAGGACGCAAGCGCGGCCATTGAAGCGGGTCAATGAGACATTGGCGGGGGTCATGCCAGTGGTCACTTGGTGCCACGTAGATCTCGCGCCTGTGCAACTGCTGGAAGAGGGCTTGCAAAACACAGAAGGTATACGCATTCAACTGGAGATGTCCGCTGGCATCAAAAACGAGGGATCGCCAAGGAGAGGCGATGACCTCGCGTGGGATATCGGGTTGCGCGGGTGGCAGAGACGGGTCAAGACGGCGTAAAAAGGCCATCGCCTCCAACGTCGCATGGGGGAGGGAGAGGCTCTGGAAGGGGATCAGGTGCAAAAACGGGGATAAAAAGCGTCGCAGGGAGCGATAATGAGACAGAACAAGGGCTTGATGATCCCAGAATGTCGGCGATTGACTGTATAAAGGCAGCTCATCGTGAGGCACACTCATGGTCAATTGATGGGCGACATAAGTCGTGACTTCAACCGGCAAGCGGCTCAGATCAGGCAGATGAGTCCCCAGAAAGCGCAGCGTCACCAATTGGATCGAATCCCAAACGATTGAGGGCGCGTCGCCGCTGCCCGATATGGTGGCGATCAAAATCATCGAGATAAAAATAGCGTGCCAGTTGGGTCGGGCTGGGGCTGCCATTGTACTGACCGTATGATTCATAGTGAGCGGGGGAGAGAAATCGCACCGGCATGAGCTGATTCCTGCTATAATAGTTATTGTCACAGGAATAAGCAACATGCTCACCTTCAAAACCAGCCCTGAATGATCGAGCTTTACTCATCATTATCACAGGAATCCGACACATGTCATCCCTTGAGACCTTGCTTTCCCTCGACCAAAGCATTGATCGCTTCCTGGCCGACCTGCTCAATGCCAATCGCTCGCAACATACTGTGCGCAATTATCGCATCGCACTGTCCCAATTCGCGGATGTCACGCCTGTGTTGATGAGCGAGGTGACCCTTCATCATGTTCAGGCTTTTCTTGATACCCTCAGCCCCCTCCGTCCTGCCACGCGGGCCCTCAAACAATCGGTCCTCGCCAGTTTCTTTGACTGGGCTCTACGAGGCAGCCTTCTTGATACCAATCCAATGCAGGCCGTTCAACGCGTCAGGCTCGATGATCCCAAGCCACAGGCGTTGAAACGTCACCAGATTGAGCATATCCTCTCTCTTATCCCCAGACAGCAGATCAGAGATCGTTTACTGTTTCGCCTTTTGTTTGAAACAGGTCTGCGCGTGGGTGAGGCCCTGGCGCTGGTGATCGAAGATCTCGATCTCACGCTTGATAACGAACACATCCGTGTGTTAGGCAAAGGCGGACGCAGGCGTTTGGTTCTGCTAGATGATCCGACGCTCGTCACATTATTGCGCCGCGATCTGGCCCACACCCAGTATCGCTCTGGCGCTCTGTTTCGCGCGACCAAGAATGGCCGCGGCGGCTCAATCCGCTACCAGTCAATCCACCAGCGCTGGATGTCCTACTGTCGCAGCGCGGCTGTGACGTGCACTCTGCACCAACTCCGTCACTCCCATGCCACAGAGCTCGTCACCAGCGGTGTCAGTTTAGCCACCATTCGTAAACGTCTCGGTCACAAAAATCTGCAAACAACCTTGCGTTATGCCGAGCAATCCGACGACACAGCTGATGCAGAATTGCGTGCTTGGCGGCGCACCCAGATCCGAAATCGTTAGGACCCTCTCTCATCACACCTGACAATTTTCTGCTTCATGTTTTGGTAGATTCACCCCCTCCGAGTTTACGTTCCATTTCTCGGTTTACCCCCAATACTCTTTAGTTTTGTCGTGAGAGGTGTGATACAACTTCGGGGAGATATGCAAAACCCCCCAACTTGAAATGCACCCTAACCCATGAATCGACGCAGCCAGATGGCTGTATTCTCCATGAATTGCAGCATACCCACCCGGCCCGCACTAAATGGAATCCAGCCGATCATCTCGATCACGCGCAGGACAGAATTATAAACGGGAAAGCGTTGATCGCGTTCAGCGAACGCCTGAAGCTGGGCTTTCATGGTTCGGTAAGCTTGTATTTCTTCAGGGTCACAATCGCTGATCAAATTGACTAAAAAGCGCTGGTAGTTGCGATTGAGATGACGAGCAACATATAACTGGGCCAAACGTCGGTGCGCCTCATCCGAGAAATAAGGGCGCGTTTGGAGAAAATCAAGATATTTTATTGAGTTTTGATACACGTCTAACAGACTCATTTGGCGGGCGCTGCTGCTGCGATAGTAGCGATAGGCGAACAGGCGCTCAGGGCTGCAAATACGTCCCCGCAAATTTGCCAGTTTCGTCCACAGCACATCGTCAGCATAAAATAAACCAGAGTACAGCGGGATTCCTCCCACCTGTCGATAATCTGCTGATCGCATGAGATACCCTGTGCCGAATGAGTCGGCCTGCCACAGCATCCGCCGCTCCAGAAATGTGTCGCCGTTTTCACGGTCAGGAGAGGGATGCGAGGGACGAATGAATTTCCCGTCCGCATCGACCAGATCAAAGTGAGATGTGTACAGTGAGGCGTCTGGTTCGATATGTGCCAGAGATATGAGGTGGCTCAAAAAATCGGGATAAAGCAGATCATCATGCGAAACAATGGTCATCCACTCTGACAGGGGAAGCTCCAGGATGCGTGCCCAATTGTCTTCGATAGAAAGCAGGCGCTCAGAGCGAAAAATTTGAAGACGCGCATCCTGAACGGAACGTAAGATCTCAGGGGTTGCATCATCCGAAGCATTTTCCAGCACGAGAATATTGAAGTGCGGGTAGGTCTGTGCAAAAAGGGCGGCTAATGTCTCGGTGAGATATTTAGCTCCGTTATACACGGGCAGGACGATTGACACTGTGGGCAACGTGATCGACATACGCTATCTCTCTCTCTTCGTGCTGGCCCAGCGGCGCACAGCGCTCTGACCGTCCATCAATTGCAAAGCCATTCGTTTTAGGATCGGCGGGAGGGTTGCAATGGTCTCATAAATCTGCCCTCGGACATCATGCAGCCTGAATAGTCCCTCCTGGGCGATGTGCTGTTTCGCCTGACGCAAGGGAGTCAGCCCGTTGCCGGAACGCGCAACCCTGGCAGCAGCCGTCCAGTAAATTCGTTGCAGCAGCCCATTGATATAGTGATCGATAGTCATCGCATCCAGGGTATCTATGGTCTTAAGGAAGGCCCGGTATTGCTTAATCGCCTCATAGTATCGAGCAACGTTGATATCACGATGCGTGCTTTGGGGATGAACGCGATAACCTGCTAGCGTTTTGGGGCTGCACACTTTGTAGGACAAGGCGGTTAAGCGATACCAGAGGATGACATCGGCATATAACAGCGCTGGAAAAGACGGGATCCCTCCAGTAAGCCGATAGCCCTCGGCTCGCATGACATAGCCTGTCCCACAGATCTCTTCCTGTTCATTCAAGATCGCGCTCAAAAACTGTTCCGGCGTCTCTTTATAAGGGATCACGGGCGGATGACGAACGGGCAAGCCATCAGAATCGATCTCCTCAAACTGCACTTGATAGAGCGATGCAGTGGGTTCGGCAGTGATGAGGGCAGTCACCTCCTGCAAAAAATCGGGATAGAGCAGGTCATCATGGCCAATAAAGGTGATGTATTCGCTGAGGGATTGATGGATAATCCGACCCCAATTCTGCTCAATCGGCAGCAGCGCATCGGATGGAATAAGTGTAATGCGAGGATCGTAGAACCTGTGAACAATCTCAACGGTGTTATCCGTCGACGCATTTTCCAGGACGAGAATACGAAAATGGGGATACGACTGAGCCAGAATACTTTTTAACGCGCTTTCAATATAGTTCGCCCCGTTGTGTACCGGGATTACAATTGTAAATTCAGGATTTGACATCAATCGGCAACTCACCTAACATCGGATTGAGTGGGCTGAAATACCATCATTCAGGATCAATATGCAATCACTCCGGCATGTTCTCGCAATTCTACCCGAAAAATCTCCCTCAACAGTCATCAACGTTATCACGCCGCTGACAGCGATGCAAGATGCCGGATTGATCACAACAACGATCTGCCTGCAAAACGAGGTGACACCGCTGGAAGTCGCCCAGGCCGATGCGATTGTCCTGTGTCGCAACTGGCATCCTGTCTACCGCCCCATTTTTGAGCTGGCGCTGCGCCTGCATATCCCCATCATTTATGACCTGGATGATTATGTGCTGGGGGCACCAGCGGGCAGCCCTACCGATCAAACCTTCCGCGATGCTCGGCGGCGTGACATGCTGGAATGGCTTTTGCGGAGTGCGACACTGGTGCGCGTCCATTCTCCCGTTCTTAAAGATGCGCTGCACTCTTACAACTCGAATATTCATGTTGTCTGGGCCGCCGTCAACTGGTCACTGCTGCCCCCGTATCTGCCCAAACTCTCGCTTGATCCCCTCCGCATTGTCTATGCGGCTCAGAAGGAGTCAGGCGAAACACTGTATCACGTTATGGAGCGCGATCTGCAAGAACTTCTCAATACCTATGGAGCGCGGATTCATCTTCATTTTCTGGGCTATAGCCCGCCAAATTTGTGCAGTCATCCCTCTGTGACCTGCCATCCTTTTGCGTCTGATTATGCGTCATTCTTCTCGCAGTTTACCCGTTTTGGCTATGCCATTGGCCTCGCCCCAATGAAGGATGATTTGTTTCATAATAGCAAGACGAATATCAAATTTCGGGATTATGCTGTGGCTGGCGCAGTCGGGATTTATGCCAGTACCCCGCTGTATAAGGACAATGGAGTCATAGATGGTCAGACCGGGCTGCTGGTCTCAGGCGAAACAGGAAGCTGGTTGTCCGCCCTGACCCGCCTGATTGAAAATCCGTCTCTCATCGAGACAATTCGCCAGCAGGCTTATGAGGCTGTCAAAACCCGTTACAATTTTGATGTTGTTGCCGCCATGTGGTTAGAACATCTCCATTCTCTGCCGCAACGTCCTTCTCTCGCTGAGACGGATATGGCGGATTTGGCACGCTTGCATTGGTCATTTACCTTTACGCGCACGCCTGATGCGCCCTGGGTGGCCCGTCTGCGGACTATCCTGCGGGAGACTGTGCCTGTGCGCTGGAAACTGCGTTACTATGATGCAAGACAGACACTGAGACAGTATTTTCATCGTTGACAGCAGAACAGAGTAAGCATGACTTATTCCTACTCGATTACTTCATTACTTCAACTTCAAGAGTTTGAAGACAAATACCCCAACTGTCACGGCAATATTGAGAAGCACCAGCAAAATAACCCGTAGTGGAAACACCGTAATTCCGTTGATAAACTCGTAGAGGCGTGTTGTACGATTCCGCACTTTGAACAGAGGATCTCGTGTATGAACCTCATCAAAAACCTGCTGTAAATGCCTGCATTCATC
>DAOTUR010000615.1:0-5394 GCA_034436915.1 Anaerolineae bacterium | reverse complement strand
CTCAGTCCTTTGTTAAGGTGCTAAGAGCATTCTAACACATCAGGGGCGGAAATACAAGTTTTACGCCTTACCTCCCCATCGCTAAAGCGAGGGGCTTCACGGCGCTTCTTCGGTGATGTTTGGCCCCTTGCTGATGGGAAACAATGGGCTGCAAGCATAATCGGCTTACCAAAGCGAATCAAGACTATGGGCTGTGCGATAAGGACGAATCACGGGTGATATAGTCCTGCTCCTCCTCACCCCTTGTGAGAGAGGAAGTTGGGAGGTGAGGGGTCAAAAGATAATTTTTGCAACTCGTGGGCAGACAGGGCACAATGTCGCTTATATGTGTCCGCTTTCCACAAAGGTCATCGCATGACGACGCCATCGCGTTCACCCTCTCCCATCATGACCACTCTGACGCTGATTGTCGTCGGCGCTCTCATCGTCGGCGGGATCGTCCTGGTGCTGCAAACGCGGCCTGTCCCAGTTGAGATCACGATTCTGCCGCCGATCCCCACCGCGACCAGCATCCCCACAGGAACCCCTGGCCCGATCAAAATCTATGTCAGCGGGGCCGTCAAGACGCCCAACACCACCGTGAGCATCGCCGCTGGAGGCCGTGTGCAGGATGCGATTGATGCCGCCGGGGGGACGCTTGATGGCGCGGATTTGGAGCGCGTAAATATGGCGGCTGTGCTGCATGATGGCGATCAGGTCGATGTGCCGACGATTGGTCAGGCAGCGGCTGCCGATGCCACATCCGACGTGGTGCTGGCGACCCCGCCCGGCGGCGCAAAGGTCTACATCAACACCGCCACGCTGGATCAACTGCAAACGCTGCCCGGCGTCGGCCCGACAACGGCGCAAAATATCATTGATTATCGGACGGCGAAGGGGCCATTTAAATCGCTGGATGACCTGGATCAGGTGAGCGGCATTGGGCCGGGGCTGCTGGAGAAAATCAAGCTGCTGGTGGTGTTTGAGTGAGTTGAACAAGATGAAAGGTTATCTTTTGAGCGCAGTGATTGTGTGGATACCCTTTCAATTTGAGTAGGGGCGCGATATATCGCGCCCACCCATGTGATTTGTACGGGGTTTGGCATCAGGACACGATATATCGTGCCCCTACAAAAACGTTGTGACCTGTTGCGAACCTAAGACATGAGACACAAATCGTGAACACGATATCGTGTTCACCTACCAGCGTGCTGCGCCCCTACCTGCCACCCATAGAGGCGAGGAAGAGGGTGGGGTAAAAAAGCCCCTCTACCACGCAGTGGGAGAGGGGTTGGGGTGAGGGTCTCTACTCGTAGCGCAGCACGTTCATCACCCGTTCGCGGGTGGCGACGCTGGCACTGAGCAGCGTGGCAATACAGGCAATGCCAAGTGCGGCCAGCACCAGCAGCACCACAACGATCCGCGCATCATTCGGCAGCGGAATGGGTGTACCTGCTGCCGCTGTAAACAGCGTGACGAAGACCGAACTCAAGCCAATCCCCAGCACGGCACTCAGCGCCCCAATGATGCCCGTTTCCAGCAGCATCACGATGAGCACGCGCCGACTTTTCAGCCCCATTGCCTTGAGGATACCAATCTGCCGCCGCCGTTCGAGAGTCGCCAATGCCACCGTATTCGCCATGATGACCGCCGCCGCAAACAGCGACAGCAGCGCCACAATCGTCGGGATGGCGGCAAACTGGGCGATCAAGCGCGACAGGAAGCTGTCAATTAAGCCAATATCAATCGCAAACGTGGGCGGGATGCGGATGGTCGAAAGCTGTACCAGCGCTTCGCTCACATGATCCGGCTGGACTTGCAGCGTATAAAACTGGAACAGCGGCGAGGCTCCCGGCAGCACATCCGGCGGCATGATCGCCCCATCAGGACTCAGCCCGACAAGGCCGGCTTTAAACAGGCCGACGACAGTATAGTCAATCAAGGCCCCATTGACGCGGTACTGCACCACCGATCCCACTGTAATGCCAAGCTGGGCGGCATAGGCGGCTGGCCCGATGACGACGCGCTGACCTCTATCCGCCAATGTCAAATTTCGTCCATCGATAATTTGATAGCGATTGTAGAGATTGGGATCGGTGGTGTCCCAGACGACCACGTTATTCCAGAAGAACGGCGCGGATGTTACCGTCTCGCCCACCGCCTGTACCTTTGTCCCCCGATCCCGCGACAGAATACCCGGATTGATGCCGCTATCCTGGGGCAGTTCCTGTCCATTCACCGTCCGCAAATCGAGCTGGTACGTGCCAATCGTAGTACGGCTCTCAATGCCTTTGACGTTTGTCAGCGCCGCATTGATCGCCAGTTTGCCAATGCTCGTCCCCAATTGGCCGGGAGCCAGCGGGAAGACCAGCACATTGCCGCCAAACTGCTGCGACAACTGGGTATTCAGCAGTTGACGTGTCCCCTCGCCCACAAAGGTAATGCTGCTGAGGGCGAACATGCCCGCTGACAGGGCCAGCAGCGTGATCGCTGTCCGCAGCCGCTGCGTGGAGAGATTGCGGAGCGCCAATCGCAGCGTGACACTGCCAAAGGCAGGCAGCTTGCCGATGAGCCACACGATAACCCACAGGAACATCACGAGGATGCCTAAAAACAGCATCGTCACCGCGACGCCGATGACGCCGAAGAGATACGGCGTCTGTGAATTGAAGGAACTCATCAGCGCAAACGACGGTTGGACAATTTGGCCCACCACAAGGCCGATGCTGATCACAATAAAGACAACCAGCAGCAGCGATTGAATGACGCCGGAGCGCGGCGCATGGGTCTCGTTCGGGCGCAGGATGATACCAGGGCGCACCTGCACCGCCAGCATGACCGGGACGAGGCCAAAGATCGCGGTGATGATCAGGCCGAGCGCAAAGCCGTAGCCAATCGCTTCGGGGTAGATTTTCCACACGAGATTTTGCTGCAAGAACATCGCGCCATAATGATTCACGATGCCGCCGAGCAGCACACCAATGACGCTGCCTAAGATGCTCCCGGCCAGCCCCAGCATCAGGCCCTCGACCAGGAACAGCAGCGCCACCTGCCGCGCCTTCAAACCAAAGGTCTTGAGCGAGGCAATTTCAATCATGCGGCGGCGCACCATCACGAGCATGGTGTTCATGATGCCCACGCCGCCAATCAGCAGCGCCCCCAGGCCCAGCACGACGATAAAATCACCGATCAGGCGCGATATCTGGGCGCTTCGCTCCAGAATCTGGTCAATTGTGGTGACATTGGCCTTGCCGCGCCCGCCCACCAGAGTCACCAGTTCGGCGGCAAGGCTGTTCAGCGGCTCACCCGTCGGCGGCGTCTCAAATTTGACGGCGAGACTGTTCGGCTCAATGCCTTTGCCCAGCGTAGCACGGGCATCTTTCAGGTCAATATAGGCGAAGCCAAAGAAGCCCGCCAGAATATTTTCAACTGAGGCTTCCGTCTCGGTGGGCACAATCGCCACCACCGTAAACAGCGCCTCCGTGCCGCCCACGCGCACCTGATCGCCCACTGTCAGTTTTTGCTGCTCGGCCATGTTCTGGCTGATGACGATATCATTGTCATCGGTAAAGACATCGGGCAGCGGCACGTTGGCAGGCGTGCTCGTGAGGATGGTATGGGTCGGGGGATAGGTCGACGGATCAATGATGAGGACGCTGATGCTCTGTGGGCGATCAAATGTGTCGCCTGTCACCTTTGCCACCTGCAAGCTGCCGCCGCGTGTATAGGCGGCGACTTTTGCGCCCTCCTGCTCGGCCCGTTTCCGCACGGCATCGATCTGGGCGGGCGTGAAGGCTGTTGCATCTTCGCCAAAGGTAAAGAACGCGCCAAATGAGCCGCCGTTGTTGCGCGTGCTGAGGCGAATATCGCCGCGATTGCTCTGGCGGAAGTTTTCCACCAGCGAATCGCCAATCGCCAGCCCCAGGCCGCGCAGGGCCACGACGGAGGCCACGCCCGCCGCGATGCAAAAGATCGCCAGCGTTGTCCAGCGACCACCGCGACGG
This sequence comes from Anaerolineae bacterium, assembly GCA_034436915.1. Classification (GTDB taxonomy): domain Bacteria; phylum Chloroflexota; class Anaerolineae; order Aggregatilineales; family Phototrophicaceae; genus JALHOR01. The sequence continues at coordinate 1,411 of DAOTUR010000615.1, read as the reverse complement.
ATGCTGCGATAGGCATATTGAAAATAAAATAAGATGTGTTTCATGCAGAATCCTCGGCGGTGTTGTGATGTCTCAATGTCTTGTGTACGCACACCAGGGCATGTGCGTTGCGTTTTCATGATAGCACAATCGCCTCTTGTAACCCGTAGGGGCGCGATATATCGCGCCCAAAATGGATGTTTTTGTAGGAGTTTGGCGTGCCAGACCCTCTTTTATCAATCGATAAGCGGCTCTGAATCGCGCAATGCCAAAGCCGCCACCCCCACCAGCGCCAGCATCAGACCGCCGCCCACCAGAAACGGCAACGAGGCCCCATAGCGCTGAAACAACACGCCGCCGATCAAGGGGGCGATGGCATTGGCCGCACTCACAAACGATGCACTCACGCCGAGCACCCGCCCATAATCTTCGGGCAGAACGCGCCGGGTCATGAGGCTGTTGAGACAGGGGCGAATCAGGCCCGCGCCGATGCACAGCGGCACAAGCGCCACCAGCACCCATACCACGCCGCCGATGCCATTCTGTCCATCCGACGGCAGCGGCACAGCAATCTCTCCGATCAGCGCCTCAGTCGAACTGGTACTTGAACCTGTCTTAAGCGATTCCTGCCTCAGATCGTAGACCGCGTTGCGCTGCACATAAAAGGGATGCGGTTGCTCCGGCGTAAAGGCCAGCAGCACCAGCCCCACGCCAATCAACGCCAGCGACATCACCGCCACACGCCCCTCCCCCCACTTGCGCGACCAGCGGCCAATCACGCGCACCTGCACCCACACCAACACAATCCCGATGAAGAGAAAGATGAGCGAATTGCCCGATCCCAACAATCCCAGGCGGCTCAGTGTAAACAGACCCAACAGCGTCTCAAAGCCGTAGAAGATCAACTGTTGAGCAAACATGAGCAGCAGCGGCACGCCTAGGCGCGGACGAAACGCAATCGACAGCGTTTGCCAGGGATTGAAGGCCCGCAAAGCGCTGAAATGCCGCCGTGAGATAGGTAGCGTCTCCTTGAAGATGAACAGCGTCAGCAGGATCGAGATGAAGGAGTAACCCGCCGCCACAAACGCTGGAATCGACAGATGGCCGCTGGCTTCCAGCGAGGCCAGCGCAATCACCGGGCCAAACACAAAGCCCAGCCCAAACGCCGCCCCGGTCACGCCCAGCGCCCGTGTGCGCTGATTGCCTTCGGTGATATCGCTCAGGGCGGCCTGCGCGGTGGCGAGATTTGCGCCAAACAGTCCATCGATGACGCGAGACAGCAAGACCATCTCAATCGAATTGGCGAACCCAAGCATCAAAAAGCCGATGCAGGTCGAAATCTGGCTGATGAGCAGCAGCGGCTTGCGCCCATAGCGATCCGACAGCGCCCCCATCACAGGCACGCCGATCAACTGCGCCAGCGGAAATGACC
>DAOTUR010000614.1:0-5672 GCA_034436915.1 Anaerolineae bacterium | reverse complement strand
CACCAATCGGCGTTGTGGTCGAGTTCCAGAACAGTTGATTGCCCACAGGATCGCGCACATTCAAATTCAGATCCACATTGGCATTCCACGTCAGGCGCACTTCCATGCCGCTCGAAATCAGAATATCCGTCGGCGCGGTGAAGGCGCTTGCGGCGGACGCCTGTGTCGCGGCTGGTTCAGTGGTGGCGGCGGGTGTCGTCGCCTCTGTGGTGGCCGTCGTACCGAGCAGGTCGGGCGGCACATCACCAATAAACGATGTGATCTCAAAACTGCTCGTAGCCGCCGCACTTCCCGGAGCCGCGAAGACGGTGACAAAATAGCTGCCCGCCGCGTTCAGCGTGACATTGGACAGCGAGGCTCCCTGTTGGCCGACGCTCTGGCTCAAGACCGTGCCGTTTGTATCCGTCAGCAGCAGCGCCAGAGGGGTTGTGCCCTGGGCGATGACGCTCAGACGATCCCCTGCCGCAGCGGTCACTGTGTAGACCTGTGCGACATTTTGTACATCAATCGTACCTGTCATAGCCTGCCCCATCGTCAGCGTTTGCGAGGCGTTTTGCGCCCAAACGCCGAGCGTACCCAGGCAGCACACCGTCATGATGGCAAGCCATATGAACAGGCGGCGTTTGGAGAACGTTGCAATCTGCATGATGTCTCTCTTTCAATGTTTTTCAATACAACGCCATGCGGCCAAGTCTAGCGGATTTACCCCCTCTCCGCTATCGCACAAAACGACGCTTGCCCCACGCTCACGCGGTTTTACGAGGAAATTACAGGCGATTCGTATCCCATCATCTCCCAACCTCTTTCAAGGGTAGGTTTTTAATCAAACTACGCTTGTGGTTCATGTCTTTGGTTGTCGCTTAAAAAAACCTACTCTTGAAAGGGGGCTGGGAGTGAGAGGTAAGGTCATGGCCCCACTGTCGCTGTCGGCGTGGGCGCGGCATCGTTCAGCGGCGAAATCTCGATGAAGCTCGTCATGCCCTCCACAACCGAGATCGGCTTCACGACGCGCTCATCGTAAATGGTGGCGATCACATCATATTTTCCGACTGGAACATCTGGGATGACAAAATTTTCATCCCAGTTCGGATCACTGTTCACATCGAAGCCCGTATCCAGAAAGATATACGATGTTCCAGTGCGGATGACCTGTCCGCTGGCACGACTGCGAATGGTGATATCGGCGTCCATCACGGGCTGGCCGCTGCGATCCGTCACCCGTCCGGCAATCACGCCCTGCCCCACATACGGAACCATCCACAGCAGCGGGTTATACGTCGAGGCGTAGTTGTTCTTGTCACCCATACGGACTTCAAAATGCACATGCGGCCCAGTCACATTGCCCGTGTTACCCACCTGCCCGATCACCTCACCCGCCTGCACAGACTGGCCCTGCTGCACAAACGACGCTGACAGGTGGGCATAAAGCGTATACAGCGGCTGACCGCGATAGCTGAAATCATGCTGGATGATGATAACATTGCCGTAGCTGGGCGAATTCTGAAAGATCGGCGTATCCTGCTGGCGACCATCCGCCGCCCACAAAATTTTGCCTGACCCCGCCGCCCGCACAGGCACGCCAATCGGGTTGGGCATATCGATGCCGTGATGCACACGCAGCGGGTTATTCGCATCAGCCCCATCTGAGCCATAGGAGTAATAGGAAATCGGCTGATTATTGGCGTTGGAATCGATGGGGCGATAGAACCAGTAATGATCATAGCCCATGAGATCGCGTGACAGCGGCGGGATGAGCGCGGGTGGCTGATTTTTAGGCGCTTCATTCGTGACAGACTGCACCGTCATGGCCGCCCCTGGCTCACCTGTGAGCAGCGGAGGCGGCGTGGGACTGATGACGATATAGGCGACCTCATTGGGTAGGCCGCCGCCAATCTCAGCCGCGCTGACCGGAAGCGCCGTCTGCCCAAACAGCGCCAGAGTCGGCACATCAAACGGCGTCGTCTGCGGCGGCAGCGTCGGGACAGACGTGCTGATGGCAAAGCCCTTGTTCAGCAGTTGGGCAATCGACGCTTGATCATCAGTGGGCTGTACCTCCGTTGGCACGACAGCCAGCAGAGGCGCAATTGGCTGAGAATTTCGCAGCAGCAGCCCCCCAAAGCCGATGAGCGTCACCACCAGCAGCCCGATGGGAAGAAAACGTTGCAGCATGATTACGGCCTTGTCCCCGGCGCGGGCGTCGGCATGAAGTTGACGAGTTCACCCTGGGTGTGGACTTGCAGCATCGCCGCCAGCCAATCCAGGCGCTCAGGCTTGTAGAACATCCAGTAATTGATGCTGTTGGTATTGGCCCGCCAGTCTGTGCCTGCCGCCCGCCGATCCCAACCGTAATCCATTGCCTGCTCGGTCAGATCGACATAGTAGCCGGGCGGAATGGCCCGCAAACGTCCGCCCTGATTGTAGGCTTCGACATCGCCCAGGCTGCGGCTGGTGAAATCCCAGGGCATTCTCCGCAGCGGCTCTCCCAGTTGACCGTTCTGCGCCTGCTCAGAGACGCGGGCATAGATGCGCCAGTAGGTATCAGTATCGGTGTCTTCGCGCACCACCTCAATCGAGGCCGGGAAGCCAAGCGTCGCATTGCGCGGAGTTGAGAAGGCGCGGCCCGTCATATGCCAGTTGCGGCGATCTTCGCCGGGCTGCGGTTGGCGCTCCAGATTCCACCAGGCATCATCCAATGTCCCCAGCAGATCAAGACCCGTCACCTGCAACGACCTCTCACGCAGCGCATTGAACGAATCATTGACCTGATCGCTGAGATAGGCTTGCGGCGCTTTCACATCCGGCAGCGATTGCAGGCGGTAGGGCGCATCGGTGTTATAGGTCTGCGCCTGCTCCACATACAGCGGATCTTTGACCGACAGATCAAAGCCGCCCGCGTTCACCAGCGCTGGCGGCAAAGGCCGATCCGTCCAGACAGGCGACGACGCACCGTAAGCCACTGCTGCAATCTCGGTGGAGACCCCACCCGCCAGCCCATACGGAACGGCATACAGATAGGTCTGGCTTTTGTCATTGGCATCCACCGCATACGTGATGGTGCTGCCATCTGCCGACCAGGACGGCGTGCGGCCTGCGCCAATCAGTTCGGCGGGCGTGTTGGCCTGCGTGCTCTGGACAAAGATTTTTTCGCGTCCCGCATCGACAGCACTGAAGGCCATCGAGCGGCCATCCGGCGACCAGACGGGGTTATCTTCGTTGCGTTCGGGCGTACCTGTCAGGTTGAGAGTCTCAAAGGTATCGAGATTAAAGACATAAATATCCTGGTTACCATCGCGCCACGAGACGAAGGCGATTTTGCGGCCATCCGGCGACCATGACGGGGCAAAATCCGGCATAGGATTATCGGTGATCCGCAGCGGCGCTTTTGAGCCATCCAGCGGCACGGCATAAATATCCAGATTTTCGCCCTGATACGACTCATAGGCCAGCCATTGATTGTCATTGCTCCAGGTTGGATTGGCCTGGAATGCCAGATCATATGTCACCCGCGTAATGGCCTGGGGCGCGTTCAGATCGACGGTGTAAAGCTCCCAGTTGCCATCCTGCCGCGAGGCATAAGCGAGGCGCGTGCCATCGGTATTCCAGGCGGGGTCGCGCTCATCGGTGAGGTCATTGAGGATGCGAATCGGCGTGCGTGATCCCACATTCACCGCCCAGATATCAGTTTGGCCGCGTTCGCGCACCACATACGCCAGCGATCCACCGACGCGCAGCGCCGCCGGGGGGGGAGCATTGGTGGGGATGGGCGTCGGCAGTGCGGGCAATGCTGCCGCGACATTCTGCGCCGTTGCCAGCGGCGTGCTGTTCAGGATCAGGCTGCTACCGGCATTCTCGGCCAGCGTTGAGGGTTTGGTCGATGAGGTATGGCTGGGGTCAGTCGCCCACAGCACCGCACCGATCACAACGACGACCATCGCAATGATCGCCAGACTCAGGCGGCGGTTTTGCAGCTTGAGCGGGTCTTCACCCAGGCGCTTATCAACTTCATCGAAGCGTTTATCGCGGGCAACGGTGGCCGTGCGGGGCCGATTGGTGCGGGCACTGCGACGGGCGGGGCGTGAGACAGCGTCGGGCGTTTCAGGGACAAAAATTTTGTCGATGCCGCTGGACGGGTCAAGCGGGAACGCAGGCACAGACGGTGCGGCCTCCTGGAGAGCGCCCATATACGTCGTCAGCATGATCGTCTCGCTGGGCGCAAACGGCTCCGATGTGATGAGCGCCTCATGGCGGACAACCGCATCATCCGTCTCCACCAGCGGCAGAGCCGACGCCTCCGATGACGTGACAGGAACAGCCGAGGCACGCCGCGATTGCACAGCACGCCCTGTCCCGCCCACCACGACCATCAAGCCCTGGCCCATCAGCCGCAAAATCTGCCACAGCCCGCTGAGGATGCGCTGCAAGACCAGCACAAGGCGCTGGGCGCTTGTCACCAGCATATCCCCCGGCAGGGCCAGTAGTTTAACGAGGGCCAGCCCCGTGCGATCCGTCACTCGATAGACTCGTAAGAGCATAGAACCCCACCACGAATGCCTCTTGATCAACCTGCATTGTACAAACATCCCCAGACTAGGGCAATCGCTCTTACGGAAGCGTGGGGCAAACGTTGGTGTTTTCATACGTGAGCCGAACGAGAAACATGCCATCGGATGATCGACGCATCAGCATAGGGCAATCGGTGGGGATTTCAAACCGTTTTCTGTCCTCAGAAAACCAGATGACCGCTATAATCAGATCAACTTCTCAATGAATTCATCCCGCAGCGCAGCGTTTCATGCTGTTTCATGACACGCTGATGGCTGACACATGCTTGTAAAGGTCGATGTATGCGTTCTCTCTTTCGTATTCTTGGGTTGGCTCTGTTGATTGGCGGCACTGCCCTGCCCCTCTTTGCACAGGATCAGCAAACCGTGACCTATACAGTGCAGCGCGGCGATACGCTGTTTCGCATTGCGCTGCGTTATGGCATTAAGATGGATGATCTGGCGCAGGCCAACCAGATCACCAATGCCAGCCGCATTCTGGTCGGGCAAACGCTGGTCATTCCCGGCCTCACGCCGCCCACCACCGATCAAGCCAGCGTCAATAATCCATTGGTGGCCGCCGCCCCCATCGTACATATCGTGCAGCGCGGCGAAACATTGGCGGCGATTGCGCGTCTCTACAACCTCACGCCCGATGAGATTATGAAGGCCAACAACCTGAGCAATCCCAATCGCATCCTGGCCGGACAAAAGCTGCAAATCTGGACGGCGGAGGTGCTCACCCAGCAGGATGAGCAGATTGCCGCAGGCGAATCGAACACGCCGACGGTGATTGCCAGCGATCCCGTGACCCTGCCCAACCCCAATATTCCCGCGCTGGATACCACACCCGCCGTCCCCGCCGCGACTCCGCAGGATGTCGTGCCAACGCCTGCGCCCCAGGCCGTGACCTATGTCGTTCAATCCGGCGATCACCTGTCGCAGATTGCCGCCTGCTACGGCATGAGTTGGACAGCCATCGCCGCCGCCAACAACATCGCCAATCCTGATATCATCTATGCTGGGCTGGAACTCACGATCCCGGATGCCTCCGAGGACAACATCATCCGCAATGAGCCTGTCATCCCCGCCGAGCCTGCTGCGCCGTTCCTGGGGGTAGGCCGTGAAGTG
>DAOTUR010000613.1:0-9409 GCA_034436915.1 Anaerolineae bacterium | reverse complement strand
GCATGACGCCTGTCCCCTGGCACGATACAGCGGGCGCGTCCTATGATCTGTCGCAGGATCACGCGCCAAACAGCGGGGCGCTGTCGTCCACGCTGGCGGCGCAAATGTACGGCCTTGAGGTGCTGGCGACGGAGGTTGAGGATGTGGCCTTCAATTACACGCGCTTCTTTCTGTTGGGCCATGAAGCGGTGGAACGCGCTGAACGCAACAAGACATCGATTGTCTTTGCCACGCGCAATCGCCCTTCGGCGCTGTACGAATGCCTGGGCGAATTTGCCACACGCGGCATCAACCTGACCAAGATCGAATCACGGCCTCGGCGCAATCGCCCCTGGGAGCCGGTGTTTTTCCTCGATTTTGAAGGCCACTGGCAGGATGAGCCGTGCAAAGAGGCGTTGATTCGCCTGGTGCAAAAAGCATCGTTTGTAAAAATGCTTGGCTCGTATCCAGCCGCTAAAACAGACTCTGTGGGGATCTAAAATATGATGCAAAAACTTGATGTGGCGATCCTGGGCGCAACGGGTGCTGTCGGGCAGCGCTTCATCCAATTGCTGGAAAATCACCCCTGGTTCCGTGTGGCCGAGCTTGTCGGCGGCTCCAGCGCGGGCAAACGCTACGGCGATGCGGTCAACTGGATTCTCGATGGCAATCCGCCTGCCCACCTGCTCGATCACGTTGTGCTGCCGCTTGAGAGTAAGCTTAATTCACCGTTGGTCTTCAGCGCACTGCCCAAAGAAGCCGCCGAAACCCGTGAATTTGCCCTGGCCGCAGCCGGACATATCGTGTGCAGCAATGCCTCGACCAATCGTATGGTGGCCGATGTGCCGCTGCTGCTGGCCGATGTGAATGCTGATCATCTCGCTATGGTGGATGTGCAGCGCAAAAATCGCGGTTGGACGACGGGCGCACTGATCGCCAATGCCAACTGTACCGTGATGCCGCTGGTGATGGCGCTGGCCCCTTTAAAGAAATTTGGTGTCCGCAAAATTTTCAGCGTGAGTGAGCAGGCTATCAGCGGCGCAGGCTATCCGGGCGTGTCATCGCTCGACATCATCGACAATATCATCCCGTATGTGCCGAGCGATGAAGAGAAAATGGTGATCGAGGCGCATAAGATGCTCGGTGCGTATAGAAGCGGCACGATTGATGAATTCGATGCCATCATCAGCACGACCTGCACCCGTGTTCCCGTGATCGATGGTCATCTCCTCAACCTGTCGATTGAACTTGAGGCCAAGCCCTCGCTCCAGGCCATTTTGGACGCCTGGGAGAATTTCCGCGCCCCTGAGATCGTGAGGCAGCTTCCGTCATCGCCGGAGCGCCCGCTGTACTATCTGACGCAGATTGACCGCCCGCAGCCGCGCCGTGATCGCATGGCGGGCAACGGCATGGCAACGACGGTAGGCCGCCTGCGTGAATGCCCGATTCTGGGCTATAAATTTGCAGCACTAGCCCACAACACCATTCGCGGCGCAGCGGGCAGCAGCATCCAGAATGCCGAACTGCTGGCGGTCTCAGGCTATATTGCTGATTTCCAGCCTGTACCTGCTGTGGTGGGAACATAACTGACACCTGTAAGGGACGATCCGATGGGTCGTCCAACATTCCTCTCTCTCCAACTTGACAACAGGTAAGGCCCCTCGCTAGACTTGTGCCACATACAAACGTCCGCCAGTGCGTAACACCACCCGGCGGTGCGGGGTTTCCTCATGAAGACGCATCCAACAGGGTAGAGATTCCTATGAAAGTATTTATTGCCGGGATTGATGGGTATCTCGGTTGGGCGCTGACCCAATATATGACCGCCAAAGGTCACGAGGTCGCTGGGGCCGATTTGATGCTGCGACGCGAATGGGTCGAAGAAGTGGGCAGCATCAGTGCTATTCCCATCACCAATCGCGAGGATCGCATCGCCGCATTTGAGACGCAGTTTGGCAAGTCGCTGGATTTCCGCGTGGGCGATCTGTGCGATTACGAGTTCACAACCAACTTTCTGGCTGAGTTCAAGCCCGACGCCATCATTCATCTCGGTCAGATGCCCTCCGCACCCTATTCGATGATTGACCAGAAGCACGCCGTCTGGACACAGATCAATAACGTCACTTCGAACATGAACCTACTGTGGGCCATGCGCGAGGTTGTGCCGGATGCTCATCTCGTCAAATTAGGCACAATGGGCGAATACGGTCAGCCGAATATTGACATTGCGGAAGGCTTCTTTGAGGTGGAATATCGTGGGCGGCGGGATCGTCTGCCATTCCCGCGCCAACCAGGGAGCTTTTATCATCTGAGCAAGGTGCATGATTCGCACAATACGCACTTCGCCACCCGCATCTGGAAGCTGCGTGCCACTGATATTATGCAGGGTGTAGTCTTCGGCACACAGTTTGAGGGCCTGGGCGATGCGCCTGCGCTGCGGACACGCCTCGATTTTGATCAGTGCTTCGGCACAGCGATCAACCGTTTCTGTGTGCAGGCTGTCGTCGGGCATCCGCTGACGCTGTACGGTGCGGGGACACAGAAGCGCGGGTTTATTCCGCTACGTGATGCGATGCGATGCTTGACATTGGCGACGGAGAATCCGGCAGAAAAGGGTGAATTCCGCGTCTTCAATCAATTCGCGGAAGCCTACGATCTGACCGAATTGGCCCAGATGACGAAGGAAGTCGGCGATGAGATGGGTCTCGCTGTCGAGATCAAGCACTACGATAATCCCCGCCAGGAACTGGAAGAACACTACTACCAGCCGGATCGTGAAAATCTGTTGAAAATCGGCTATGAGCCATCGACGGATGTGAAATCTGAGCTGCGAATCATGATCAAAGATCTGATGCAGCATAAGGATCGCATCGCCGAAAAGATGGACATTCTCGTGCCAGATATTCGTTGGGATGGAACGCGCCGCCGTTCGCAGGCTGTCGCAGAGACGCCCGCCCAGCATTAAAACGGACGGGAGAGGGCTATCCCTCTTCTGTCCCACAGCCACAGGAGCGCGGAGCAGTTGCTTGGCGCTTTTCGCTTGTCAGGCCATTGATGCATTACATGGGAGAAAATAGGAAATATGGTTCAATTTCTGGAGCTTCGTTTACTGTCTGCCGAGACGCGGGCGAACATTATGCGCCGCGCCGAGCAGGATATCAGCAATCTTTTACCACTGGCGCAGGACGTGATTGACCGCGTTCATAAAGAAGGCGATGCAGCGGTTGTGGAGTTTGCCCGCCGCTTCGATGCCAAAGAGTTCACCGCTTCGATGCTCAAGGCCACGCCGCAGGATTTTGCGGCGGCACGCGCTGCTGTCCATCCCGATGTTATCGCGGCGATTGAACTGGCGCACACCAATATTTTGCGCTTTCACGAAGAACAGATGCCAGAGCAAATGTGGTTCACCGAAGTCCAGCCCGGCATTATGGCAGGCGAGAAGATTACGCCGATTGCCAGTGCGGGCCTGTATGTGCCGCGTGGTAAAGGCGCATTTCCCTCGGTCATGCTGATGCTGGCGACCCCGGCAAAGGTGGCGGGTGTCTCGCGGGTGATCGTCGTGACGCCGCCGCGTCCCGATGGCAAGGCCGATGACGCCTCGCTCGTCGCGGCTGAAATTTGCGGCGTGGCTGAGGTCTACGTCGTCGGTGGGATACAGGCGGTGGCGGCGCTGGCCTATGGCACGCAGTCGATTCCCAAAGTTGACAAAATTATTGGCCCCGGCAGCAGCTATGTCTCAGCCGCCAAACGCCTGCTGTATGGCACGGTGGATGTGGGCTTGCCCGCCGGGCCCAGTGAAGCGATTATTTTGACGGATGAGAATGTCGATCCACGTCTGGCGGCACTTGATCTGATGGTAGAAGCCGAGCATGGCCCCGAATCGGCGGCGCTGCTGGTGACGCACAGTCGCGCAGTGGCAGAGGCGGCGCAGGCTATTCTGCCAGAATATATCGCGCAGCTCCCGGAATGGCGGCGGGCCTTTGTGAGCAATGTCCTGAGCAGCTACGGCGGCATTTTGCTCACCGAGAGCCTTGAGGAATCAATCCAATTCGTCAACGACTACGCGCCTGAACATCTGGAAGTGTTGGTCAAAGACCCGTTCATCGTCCTGAACAAGATCAAAAATGCGGGCGAAATCCTGCTTGGAGAATTGACGCCGATCCCAACCGCCAATTATGCGTTGGGCCTGAATGCGATTCTGCCTACAGGCGGCTTTGCGCGGACATTTTCGTCCGTCAGCGTGTGGGATTTCCTGAAACGCACAGGTGTCGGGTATCTTTCACGCGAGGGCTATGAGCGCCTGCAAGGGGCTGTGGCAACGCTGGCCGATTATGAGGATTTCCCGGCGCACGCCTTCGCCATCCGTAAACGTAATGAGATCTTAGGGATCAAGTAATGGGCGATACGTTTCAATTCATTCGCCATCTCCAATTTGAAGACAAGGGCCGCGCTGAGGCGCTGCTCCTGATCTTCATGCAGGAGACCTATCCGTTCGATGTGGTGAAGGTGGAGCTGCGTCCGCTGGCAGTGTCGCTCAACTCCTTCAACGGCTTTATGACGCTGCGAGATGGGACGCGGCTGTTCTTCAAGACCCACACCGAGAGCGACACTCTCATCACCGAATACTACAATGCCGATCTGCTGGCCGAGGCGGGCTATCCCATCATCAAGCCCATCTATAAATCGCAGGAGATTGGCAAGCAGATTCTGATCTATGATCTGATCGAAGATCGCTCGGTGTTTGATATTGCCTGGGACATCGAAAATGGACGACCTGCGGCCCCTATCATCCCAGCCCAGTATGAAGCAGATCGAACATTGGTTGAGCTGTATGCGAAGACGCTGACACACCAATCGCTGGAAGAGGCGGCCCAGGCTCCGATTCATCAGCTCTTTTCGCACCGCCTGACTGCCGGGCGGCTGGATCGCTTCTATGGCCCGATGACGCGCCTGATTTTGCCGCAGCCTGAACCCAATCTCATCCGCATGGCCGATGTTCGTCAGAAGCATTGGGTGATCAATGGGCAGCGCTATGACGAAACCCTGAATGACCTGATTCGTCAGGCGGTTGATCTGCTCAATCCTGAGCAGGCTGGCCCCGCGATCATCGGGCATGGCGACGCGCACAATGGCAACGTCTTCTTCCATCCCAACGACACACCGCTGACAGGCGAGATGGTCTATTTTGATCCGGCGTTCGCAGGTCGCCATCATCCACTGCTCGATCTGACCAAGCCGCTGTTTCACAATGTCTTCGCCATGTGGATGTACTATCCGCAGGAGATGAAAGAGCGTACCCCGATTACGCTGCGCGAGGAGGACGATACATGGCATGTAGAGTACGACTATCCACTGCCACCGATTCGCCAGTATATTTTCGATAGCAAGATTAAAGCGGCGCTGCGTCCCACATTGCTTCTGCTGAAAGAGCGTGACATGCTGCGTGAGGATTGGCGGCGCTATCTCAAGGCGGCGCTGTTCTGCTGCCCCTTCCTGACGATGAATCTGACCGACGACACACGCTTTCCGCCGCAGATCAGCCTGTTGGGGTTGGCGATGTCCGTCGAGATGGGCGGCGAGAGTCATGACAAACGCAGCATCATCGACACATGGTTGGATGACGTGACGCCATAAATCGCATAGAGAATCGTAGGGGCGCAGCACTGCCGCGCCCACGCTCCGCAACTCTGTGATAGCGAGTTAAAGCCGTTCCAGCAGTTTTGTATACGTCTTTGATTGTTCCAGGAACAACAGGCGCACAGGCGAGACAATGACATGTGTGCCGCCAATCGCCCGCAGATGCTCCACACTCGCCAGCAAGTTCTGGTTGCTCACCGTGAGCGTGACCGTGTGCCATTGGTCATCGCCTGCGCGGGTGCTGTACATCGGGGCCACCGTCGGCCCCAGCAAGCCGCGTGTGAGCGGATTGGTCGTGACCTGCGCTGCCACAGCCTCCGCGCTTTTCCCGCGAATATCGGCTGTGATCTGGACACACTGCCGCCCATTGAGCGCCGCATCGATGTATTCCGCCAGCACACGCACGGCATCACGCACAGCAGCCTGCTGGAGCGCGTAACGATTGCCGATCAAACACGCCTGAGCGCTCATGACTGTGCCGCCTTCAATCTGCTTGAGGTGATTCTCGCGCAGAGTGGTTCCCGTTTGCGTCAGATCAACGATCATATCGGCATAGCCAATCGTCGGCGCGGCCTCGATTGAGCCTTCGGCCTGCACAAGCGTGAAGTGGTGAATCTGATGGTGATGCAAAAATTGACGGGCGAGGTGCGTGTATTTGGTAGCGATCCGCAGGTTGCGGCCTTTTTGCTCACGAAAATCAAGCGCAATCTCGGTCAGATCAGTCATACTCTCCACATCAACCCACGCCTCCGGCACAGCGATGCATAGATGACAGTGGCCGTAGCCAAGCGCCTCATGAATGACCACGATATCGGGCGATGAATGCTCTTGCAGCACATCCAGCCCGGTGATACCTAACTGTGCTGTTCCATCAGCGACCTTATAGACGATATCGGTCACGCGCTGATACAGCACCTCCAGGCCAGGGAGGGTCGCAATTGTGCCTGTGTACTGGCGCGGATTGAGGCGGTTGACCTTCAGCCCACAGTCTTTGAGAAATGCTTCAGTGGGTTCAGCCAGAGCGCCTTTACTGGGAAGGGCAAAAATCATGCGATCTGTCATGCGCGGGTCGCTTTCACGGCGGCAAGAAGGTTTGCCAGAGTGCCATAGATCTGTTGACGATAGGAAAAATCGTGCGCTGTGCTGCTGATCTCGCCCGCTTCATCCTGGATCAGGACGGCAATCCCGTTCTGGCGCAGCAGACGCGCTGTGTCGATAGCCTGGGGGCCGCTCAGGGTGATTGGTGAGTGCTCATCGTGCGGCTGTGGCAGCTCGTTGTGCAAGGCGTCAATATAGTATGCAAAGCCGACTGCCGGGGTTGCCTGCGTGCCGCCGAGCAAACGGGTCAGCTCATCATAGCGTCCGCCGCCTGCCACTGCCTCGCCCTGCCTGGATTGCAGCACGAAGACAAGTCCGGTGTAGTATTCCCAGTTGCGGGCCAGATTGGGTTTCACAATGATGCGTTCCGGCGCAATGCCCGCCGCGATAACGCGCTGCACGGTCTCGCGCCACTGAGCAAGGAGCAACCGTCCTGCTTCATCGTCTGCATCAATCCACGCCTCAATCTTCGCAAAGACGCTCTCGAAACCATCCTCGATCTGCATCCATTCCACCAAGAAATCGAGCGCTGTCTCAATCTGAGGCCGCGCCACCGCCCGTTGATGTTTCCGCAGCATTCGCAGCGCAATGTCTTCGCGGGTGCGTCCGCCCATTGTCGTGCCGTACTGGGTTGAATCCAGCAGCACATCGAGCATCCGCTGCGTGCTGGCGGGCGTCTCATCGAGGCCTGTCACGGCGTTTGCGGCCAGCGCAAAGGTGGCCTGGAACAGCGTCAGTACATGCTCTTTGCCATACTGTGCCAATGCATCACGATGGCTCAACAGCCAGCGGATGATGCGCCGATCCAGCCCGAAACGCGCCAGGAGATGCCATTGGAGCGCGACATGGCCCATGACCAACCGCCACTCTGTCAAATCAATCGCCTGAGCGCCTTCAACGGCCATGCCAATAATTTCAGCTTCGGCGGCGCGGCCTGCCATGCCAATCAACTCCGCGCCCAGGCTGTGCTGCTGGGTGCGATCCTCTGTCGCATCATCGACAAAGGTGGCCCCACAGAACTGCCAGCGGACAACCTGGCCCGCCGCGTGCTCAAGATAGTGTCGGGCGGCAGCGGCGGTAAACTCAGGCCGCAGGGCCAGCATCTGATCATGATGCTCGAAGGTGAACAGGCGATCAATCATCAAATCGCCTGCGCGAGTCAGAAAAACATCGGCGGGCTGCACGATAGGAATATCGACCAGGGTATAACCGTATAACTGCATGTGCGCGAGAAGCTGCTGCTCTAGCGCCCGCACGCGAGAGGCGTTCACATATGGCTCCGTCTGTGTGTGGGACGGAGCGTATGATAGCGTGATTTTGGCCTCGCGCAAAGCGAAAATAACATAAAAAAGCCCCAAAGAAGACTCTTTGGGGCTTTTTTTATCTCTTACACTGTTACATCTCAGATCTGAGTGCCGTCGCCATCGCTGCTGAAAATGTACACGGCAGGCCCCGGCGTATTCGCCTTCGCATCCGGCCCCAGGAAGGCGGCCACCTGCTCATACATGTAATGGGCATCGGTGATGGACATGTTCACACAGCCATGACTGCGCCGCGTCCCCAGACGATTATGCCAATATTCGCCGTGCAGAGCGCGGCCATCGTCAAAGTACATCGTCCAGGGGACTTCCTCAATCATATAGTAATCGTCGCCCACTGTGCCCCAGCTCATATTCTCGCGCTCGGCCCGAAAATAGATATGGAATATCCCTTCATACGTGGGCCAGCGATCACGTCCCGTCGTCGTCAGCGTGACAAAGATTGGCGTTGTGCCGCGATAAAGCGTGATATTCTGCTCGTACAAGTCAACCGCAAACCATAGATCAGTATCGACCCCTTCTGGCAGGGTTTTCAGCGGCTCAAACTTCGATACATGATATTGATGAAGCCATTGATCGGGACCAATCTGATACCATGTCCGCGCAGCGCCATTTTCATCGGTGATGATGGTCGATGAATAGAAATTGAGCACATCGTACTGATGCACCATGACCGCATTCGGATCGTCTTTATTGGGGTCTATCCCCGGCGCAGAACTCACATAGGTATCGTCCAGCGCCCACCCAATCGGATGCGGCAGGGGCAGCGCTTCCGCCGGGAGAGGAATGCCCGTGAAGGGTGACATGGCATAACTCATCGATTGCAGTGTGCTGGTCGGAACCCATTCCGAGCGGTTGATGCGCGTCCAGTCACCCTCATCCTTGAGCGCTGTGACATACACATAACCGGGGTCGAGATGGCGCACTACCGCACCATTGGGGGCGTCATACACATCTGAGCCGCCCGCCAGCTTCATATAGCGGCGGTCATACATCAGGTCTTTGCGCGGTTCGAGCGATGTTAATGTCAATGGGCGCACAGCCGCAATATCCATCGCAGATAGACCCACACGCTGATCCTGCGCGGCAGAGGGTACAAGCAGTGCGCCGAGCAGCAATAACGCCGTTAATCCCTGTTTCCAAGTCATCGTCTCACATCTCCATCGATCCATCCCAATATCTGATGTGAGAATAGCACAGGCGTATCTCCCGCTGCTCAACGCCCGTATGACGCTTGCCTGATGGATACCCTACGCTGTCAGATACCCCACGCCTAAAGGCGGGGGCTTGCAGTTATGGCGGGATTGAAACCCAAAACACACACCGCGTATGGCGGAATGACTGCCGCCCGGCGTCCGATGTTGACCGCCGCGTTC
>DAOTUR010000612.1:0-7807 GCA_034436915.1 Anaerolineae bacterium | reverse complement strand
GAACGCGGCGGTCAACATCGGACGCCGGGCGGCTGTCATTCCGCCATACGCGGTGTGTGTTTTGGGTTTCAATCCCGCCATAACTGCAAGCCCCCGCCTTTAGGCGTGGGGTATCTGACCTTGAGGTAGGATTGGCGTAGGGGCGCAGCGTGCTGCGCCCAATTATGCCGGATGCTATATCAAGGGCGCAGCGTGCTACGCCCCTACAAGATCGCTGACTTTGCGGTTTATCTCTATCTCTACACCAATTCCCGCAAAATCGCATTGCTGACGAAGCGCCCCTGTTCGGTCAGGCGCACACGCACATCATCCACATACAGCAAACCGCGCCGCACAAACTTATCTATCGTGGCTTGATGCAGCGTCACAAGATCAACGCCAAAACGCGCCTGGAAATCGGCCCGCTCAATGCCCTCTTGCGTCAAGCGCAGGCCCATCATGATCGTCTCGCTCATCTCCATTTTGGCATCAATCGGGCTGACTTTAGACGTGGCGGGCGTGCGCGGAAATACATCCGCTTTTGTAGGCGACTTTTGCATCGCCTCAATGTAGCGTTCTGGATGGCGCATCACAATCGTGCGTGCGCCGCCCAGATAGCCATGCGCCCCAGGCCCAAGCCCGGCATAGGGCAAATTGCGCCAGTATTGCAAATTGTGCCGCGCCTCATAGCCCGGCACGCACCAATTGCTGATTTCATACTGCTGCATCCCGGCTTGTGGAAGAAGAGTGCTGGCCCATTCGTACATGTCAGCCGCCAGATCATCATCAGGCGTCGGCAAAAGTCCGGCCTTCACATCCTTTGTAAGCGCTGTGCCGCCCTTCAATTCCAGCCCATAGAGCGAAAAATGCTGCGGCCCCAGTGCAATCGCATGATCCAAAGTCTGCTGCCAGCTTGCCATCGTCTGATTCGGGATGCCAAAGATCAAATCCAGATTGAGATTGTCGAAGCCTGCGCCGCGTGCGGCCTCGACAGCGGCTGTCACCATCGGCACATCATGGCGGCGGTGAAACAGCTCCAACTCTGTCGGTTGGGCGCTCTGCATCCCAATACTGATACGGTTGAACCCAACCTCGCGCAGAGCTGTGAGATAGGCCAGATTGAGATCATTCGGATTGGCTTCCAGCGAGATTTCCGCGTCCGAGTCAATCGTAAAAGACTCGTACAGCGTCTTGAACAACACGGCATAATGCTCAGGTGTGAGCAGACTGGGTGTGCCGCCGCCAAAATAAATCGTGCCAATCGGCATCGCTGGCGCATGGGCCGCCAACCAGCGAATCTCCTGCGCCAGCGCCGCCACGAAGGGGCTGATCTGGTCATCCATGCCCGCATAGGTGTTAAACGCACAGTAGGTGCAGATGGTGCGGCAGAACGGAACGTGCAGATAAAGCGAAAATTTTGGGTTTGTCATCAGCATGAGAACGATTGTTTGCCACGATTGGGGAGTTCCCCTATAATCATATCAGATTCATCGGCCATCATCGATTGTAAGACCTCAGAGACTTCATATGCCAGAAACCACACAGTTCGGCGATATTGACGGAGGCGGTCAGCCTACCGGTACGTTAAAACCCAATACCGTACTGCTGGCCCGCTATAAAATAGATGCCGTCCTGGGGGGCGGCGGTCAAGGGGCAGTCTATCGAGCACGCGATCTGAATTTCCCGGATGCGCGGCGGCTCGTGGCTGTCAAAGAAATGCATGTGAGTTCATCAGACCCAAATCGTACAGCGGCGATGCGGACGTTCCAGCGCGAGGCCAACATTCTGGCAACGCTGGCACACCCGGCCATCCCCAAAATTTACGACTTTTTCGATCAGAACAGCCGCGCTTATCTCGTGATGGAATACATCAACGGGAATGATCTTGAGGCGCTGCTGGCAAAGGTCAAAGCCCAGGCGCTGCCCATCAACAAGATTCTGGAATGGGCGATTGAACTGTGCGACGTGCTGCAATATCTCCACAGCTATCAGCCGGAGCCGATCATCTTCCGTGATATGAAGCCTGCCAATGTTATGGCCGACAGCCTGGGCAAAGTCCGCCTGATCGACTTCGGGATCGCCAAAGTCTTCATCAGCGGGGCCAAGCATACGACGATTGGCACAGAAGGCTATTCTGCGCCGGAGCAGTATCGTGGCAACGCCAATCCCCTCAGCGATATTTACAGCCTGGGGGCCACGCTGCATCATGTCATCACCCGTCAAGACCCGCGTCTTCATCCGCCCTTCAGCTTTGCGGAGCGCCCGATGCGCGACTTCAACTCTGAAGTCACGCCGCAGTTGGAACAGGTGATTGAAAAGGCGCTGGCGTTCGAGGCCAAAGATCGCTGGCAAAGCTGCGAGCAGATGCGTCAGGTGCTGGAAGACATTCGCTACTCCCGAAATGTCCCCACCGTCAATCCGCACAGCCCATCCACGGCGATGAACCAGCAGCAGTCACAAGTCGCAGCCGTCCCGGCCCCTGAAACAGGCACAAGCCTGTTTGCTGCTGGCAATACCTCCTCGATTGGCGCAGGCATAAAACCCGTGTGGGTCTTCAAGGCCGAAGATGAGATTCGTGGGACACCCGTGTTCTACAATAACAATGTCTATTTTGGCAGCTATGATCGCAATCTTTACGCGCTGAAGGCAGAGGATGGTTCGTTCATCTGGAAGCGGGCGACGGACGAAGGCATTGCCGCTAGCCCTGCCGTCAATCCTGACACGAAACAGATTTTGATTGGCTCCGAAGATAAAACCTTGATTGCCGTCAATGCGAAAGATGGCGCAATCGCTTGGTCACATACCACAGGTGACAAAATCCGTGCGACGGCCCGTATCGCGCTCGGTTATGCGTTCTTTGGCAGCGATGATGGCAAATTCTATGCGCTCATCGCCGCTCAGGGCCGCCAGATGTGGGAGTTCGATGCTGGGTCGCCGATTCGCAATGCGGCCTGTATCACGGCGGATCGTATTATCTTCGGCACGGACAGCGGCGAGGTCTACGGCCTTGAGTTGAATGGCACACGCAAATGGGCCACGCGCAGCATCAAAAAACCCATCATCTCTGCCCCGGCGATTGATACCGAAGGCATCTGCTATATCACGGGCATGGACAATTATATCTATGCCTACGATGCCGACAGTGGCACATCGACCTGGAAGGTGCGAACGGGCGGCCCGCTGATCTCGTCGCCTGTGGTGGATCGCAACTATGTCTACTTCGGCTCGACAGATGGCAAGATGTACTGCATCAACACTCAAACGGGCAAAGAACGCTGGAGTTTTGATGCCCACAAGCCCATCACCTCGACGCCTGCCATCAATGAGGGCATCGTGTACTTTGGCGGCCAGGACAATTTTTATGCCCTGAATGCCAAAGATGGTAAAGAGATCTGGAAATTCCCACTGACGAAGCCCATAAGTGGCGCACCGTGTATCACCAGTAATCTGATCCTGTTTGGATCACTTGATTGGCGCTTGTACGCTCTGCCTCTTGTGCCGGCATAACGAATTGGCCCTCTGGACGCCGCCTATGGAACTCTTTCGCCGTCTTTTTAATAAGCCAGCAGCCGAAAATCAATTGTCAGAGAAAGTCAACACGTCGATGTCCTCTGCTCCCGATGAACATCTCTTTCCGACCCAGGAACTTCCGTCTGAGCCTGAGACGCGAGAACTGGAGGAGACGGCCCCTTATGAGCCTCAGCTCATGGGGGCGGTGACGCGGCCTCTTCCGCCTGAGCCAGCGTCTATACTCAACGCGCTCATCCAGGGGCGGGCCACCTACGGTCAGGAATCCGACCAGGGCATGGTGCGCACAAACAACCAGGATTCGGCCTATACCTTCCTGGCAAACAGCATCAGCGATGAGCATAACCCGCAGTTTGGGCTGTTCATCGTGGCGGATGGCATGGGCGGCCACCAACTGGGCGAAAAAGCCTCGGCGCTGGCCCTGCGCGTGGTGGCCTCTCAGGTGCTGCAAAAAATCTATACGCCGCTGCTCAATGTGGAAGACGATTCACATGATCGTTCTACCATTGCCGAAGCTCTCATCCAGGCGGTGCAAATCGCCAATGACAGAGTGCTTAAATACGTCAATGGCAGCGGCACAACCACCACCGCCATGATCGTCATGGGCAATCTCGCCCATGTGGTGCATGTGGGCGACAGCCGCGCCTATCACATCACCTCCAAAGAGATTGAGCAGATGACGCGTGATCACTCGCTGGCACAGCGCCTGATCGAATTGGGCCAGCTCACCCAGGAAGAAGCCAAAGATCATCCGCAGCGCAACGTTCTGTATCGGGCGATTGGGCAGATGAATGAGATCGAAGTTGATACGCTCACAAAACGCCTTCAACCCGGCGTGCAAGTGCTCCTGTGCTCCGATGGCTTGTGGGGCTGGGTTAGCGATGAACAAATCTTTGACGTGGTTAACAGCGTGAGTCATCCGCAAGAAGCCTGTGAAAAGCTTGTTGCGCTCGCCAATACAAATGGCAGCCAGGATAACATCACGGCTGTTATCTTTAAAATGCCAGGATAACCGTTATGAGTGTTGAATTCGATCCGTACAGCATTCTCGGCATTTCGCACAATGCAAGTGCCGATGACATTAAACGGGCACATCGGCGGCTGGCCCAGCGCCTGCACCCCGATGTGAATCCGAGTAATGTCGGAGCAGCGGAACAGTTTCAGGACATTACCCTGGCACGCGATGCCCTGCTCGATCCAGATATGCACAAACGGGTCGATGCGCGGTTGGCCGAGCAGCAGAGCAATGGCGATCTGTATTTCACTCTGCGCGTCACGCCTAGCAAACGCGCCCTGATCCGCCTGCCTGAAGAACAAATTGTTTATCTGCTGGCCGAGATTTTTGCCGCGCCCATCACATCCGACATGCCGCAGCGTGAAACACGCCTGAATCTGACCCTGGTGTTAGATCAGAGCAACTCGATGAAGGGGCCGCGCATGGATCGCGTCAAATCCGCCGCCCAGAAACTCATTGAAGACCTCGCCCCGACGGACATTCTGTCGGTGGTCATCTTCAATGATCGGGCGTCTGTGATCATTCCGGCCACGCCTGCCGCCGATAAAGCGCATCTCCGAGCACGCATCAGCGTCATCGCATCCGGGGGCGGCACAGAAATGTTTCAGGGGCTTCAAGCGGGCTTGCAGCAGAACCTCCAGTATGCTGGCCCGCGCATGATCAATCACATCATCCTGCTCACCGATGGACACACCTACGGCGACCAGGAGAAATGCTATGATCTGGCGAAAGAGGCCGCCGCAAAAGGCGTCACCATCAGCGCGATGGGCCTGGGCAGCGATTGGAATGATGATTTTCTGGATAAGATTGCGTCCATCACAGGCGGGGCATCGGTCTATATCAATTCGCCCGATGTTGTGATGCGCTTTTTTAAAGAGCATGTTCGCAGTATTTCAAATGCCTTTGCCGAGCGCATGATGCTGTCTGTCGCGCCCGATCCTGATGTCAAACTTGAGATGGCCTTTCAACTTTCGCCCTCGCCGCAGAGTTTGTACATCGAAGGCGGCACGATCAAGCTGTCGAGTCTGCAACCCACGCGGGCGATCTCGGTGCTGCTGCAATTCCAGATGCCCGCCAGTATGCCGATTGGCTTTCGCACGGTGGCGCGATTGGTCGGCGGCGGTGATATCTTACGCAACCAGCATCAAGCGTTTCGCGCTGTGAGCGATATCTCACTCGAAGTGGCGGAACAGCCTGCCGCAGAAGAACCGCCGGGCGCGATCATCGATGCCTTGAGCAAGCTGACGCTGTATCGGTTGCAGGAAAAGGCCCGCGATGCCCTGGAGCGCGGCGATATTGCCGAGGCCACGCGACGCCTGGAAAATCTGGCGACACGGCTGCTGGAGATGGGCCAGAACAACCTCGCCCAACAAACCCTCGCTGAGGCGCAGTATATCGCCTCCACGCGCACACTCTCCGATACAGGTCGCAAGACGATCAAATATCAGACACGGGCGCTCATGGGGGCAGGCGGGTTGAAGGAAGCGATCTCGACACTGATCCTCGGCCCAGGACCAGACGGCGATAAGAAGACGAACAAGTTTTGATCAGAAGCGAGTTGAATGCGCCCGTTCACGAGAGTCTCTGTCCATCAGAGCAGAGATGTCTCGTGTGTCATCACATCAAATCGGAGAGCGATAAGCACATCAAACTCTGATGAAACAGGCGGGTGAGAGTTTGCATCACGCTTGAATTGCGCTATACTCACACGAAATTACGATACACTGTGTGTCGTAATCCATATCATATCTAGCGGTCACACCTGGCACGTCCTGGTAGGGACGCTCATCTATGCAGAATTCATCATCTCCTATGATCATTTGTACAAAATGCGGACATCGCAATCGAGTCGGAACGTTGTTTTGCGAGGATTGCGGCATCTCGTTGGAAGCCGGCGGCACAGCCACAATCCCAACACGCGCCATTCATGGTGATCCCGACGAAGCCTCGGCACGGGCCACATGGGGCGCAGCGCGCATTGGCGCAAATACACAGATTATTCTTCACGTTCGGGACAGCGCCCAACCGCTGGTTCTCGTCCCAACGCAGCGCATGGTCTTTGGTCGGTCAGATTCACAGTCAACAACCAAGCCTGATATTGATCTTGCCAATTATGGCGGCCTGGAAAAAGGCGTTTCACGTCAGCACGCGGTTCTTGAGTTCAGCGAAGATACGCTCATGCTGATTGATGCGGGCAGCGCTAACGGAACATTCTTGAATGGACAGCGCCTCTCACCCAATCAACCGCGTGTTGTGCGTGATGGTGATGAAGTGCGCCTCGGTAAACTCATCGCGCATATCTATTTTAAATAGTCTCTCGCTGGGAGATGCCAATCGATGTATTCAATTCTCGTCCACATTTCAAACGCCGAGCCTGTCAAACTCGACGTGGAAGAACTGCCCAAAGTCACAGACTCCTGTGTCATTGGGCGCAATCCGCGTGAGCGTAGCGACAAGGAAATTAAAGGGATTGATGAAGGCGTCACAATGGTCATCTATCCCTGGTGGCGTATCAACTATGTCCAGGTTCTGCCAAGCGGTGAGGACGAGCCTGAGTATCCGCTGCCCTTCCGCGAATAACGGAGTAATTTTATGAGCAAACATACGCCGGGGACGCCCTCGCGTGATGGCAAGCGTATTCTCGTCGTGGATGATGAACCCCGTATGATCGGGTTCATCCGTATGAATCTGGAGCTTGAAGGTCATCAGGTCGTTGAGGCCCACAATGGCCTGCAAGCGCTGGAGATGATTCGCACCCAACTGCCCGATGTGGTGCTGATGGATGTGATGATGCCGGAGATGGACGGTTTTGAGACGCTGCGGTTGCTGCGTGAGTTCTCAACCGTTCCGGTGATCATGCTCACAGCCAAAGGCGATGAAAACGATAAAGTCTATGGGCTGGAACTCGGCGCGGATGATTATGTCACCAAGCCGTTTGGCCCACGTGAACTGTCCAGCCGTATCAAGGCGGTGCTGCGCCGCGCTGAAATGCCTTCGACCTCACCCGATGAAGCCGTCCTCAAAATTGATGATCGTCTCAGCGTTGATTTCAATCAGCGTGAAGTCATCGTTGAGGGGGCGCATATCAAACTGCGCCCGACAGAATACCGCCTGCTCTATCATTTGATCGAGAATGCGGGCTGGACTGTGCCGCACGATCAACTCCTTGCCAAAGTGTGGGGCTACGAATACCGCGATGAGGCCCATTATGTGCGCCTCTACGTGAACTATCTCCGCGAAAAAATCGAGGAAAACCCCTCCAATCCCCATTACATCCTGACGGAG
>DAOTUR010000611.1:0-1717 GCA_034436915.1 Anaerolineae bacterium | reverse complement strand
CTGAGCCTGATGGCCCTGGTGCTGTTCTCGTTCTCGCTCTCGTCAACAACCCCGCTGGCCGCGCAAGACCCGACTGCGACGCCCACCGATCCGATCTGGTTGGGCTTCAGCCTGTCGCGGGATGCGATCCAGGCCAAAGAAAAAGTCCGTCTTCCGATTGTCAAAAACTGGACGTTTGCTCAGGACGATTGGAGCGCCCCCAATGCCGCGCATCCGGCCAAGATCACGGGCATCGATAGCTGCGATTCAAAAGTGCTGATAATGAATGCCAGCAAGCAGTTGTTTGGCTTTACTTACACCATCACCAGCCTGCAAAACAAGGTCTATACGACCCGCGTTAGCTTTGATCTCAAGGCCGTCGTGGTGTGCGATATCGTCGAAGCGCCTGTTGTGCCCACAGCGGCGGTTGTAAACGGCACGCCTGTGGCCGGACTGCCTGCGCCTGTGGCAGGGGCAGCGGCGAGCGGCACATTCCAGTTGGGCGGCCATGTGGACGGCCTGACCCCGGCGGCGATTGACGCGGCCAAGCGCTCCGGCATGACCTGGGTGAAAAAGCAGATTGGCCCGAATATCGCTGTGGCGAATATTGCGAATGAAATCAAGGCGATCCAGAGCAACGGCTTTAAAGTGCTGTTCGGCATCGTGGGTGATAAAGATGCTCTGAGCGATGCGTACATCGAATCATTCGGTGCTTATGCGGCCTCCGTCGCGGCGGCTGGCGCGGATGCGATTGAAATCTGGAACGAGCCGAACATTGACCGTGAATGGCCTGCTGGTCAGATCAACGGCGCGAACTATACCAAGCTGTTGGCGGCTGTGTCGGTGAAGATTCGTGCGGCCAATCCTAACACTATCATCATCAGTGGTGCGCCTGCGCCGACGGGCTTCTTTGGTGCGGCGGGCTGTGCGGCAGGCGGCTGCAACGATGACGCCTTCATGAAGCAGATGGCCGATGCGGGTGCGGCGCAGTACATCGACTGTGTGGGCATCCACTATAACGAAGGTGTTGTGTCCCCCTCGGCGCGTACCAATACCGGCAGCGCCCGTACCAATGATTACCCGACAAACTTCTTTGACTCGATGATAAATCGTGCCAAGCAGTTCTTCCCTGGCAAGTCGATCTGCTTCACCGAACTCGGCTACCTGTCGGGCGAGAACATGGGCGCACCGATCCCCGGCGCATTTGCCTGGGCGGGCAACGTCACAGTGGCGCAGCACGCGGCATGGCTGGCCGAAGCCGCCACCAAAGCGGCAGCACGCGGCGATGTACGCCTGATGATTGTGTGGAATGTGAACTTCTCGCGTTGGGATAGCGACCCGATGGGTGGGTATGCCATCATCCGTCCCGGCGGCGGTTGCCCGGCCTGCGATGCGCTCGGCACAGTGATGAAGAGATAAGCATCATTTGGAGAGGCAAGGTACGCCTTGCCCTTAAACTCGGTTGATAACGAAAATCGGGGTGCATGTGCATCCCGATTTTCGTTTTATACTGAGAGGACAGGAGGGACGTATCCGATAGATTAGACGAAAAAAGGTGAAATTAATGGGGCAGAATGAATCAGACACTAGGCTTGAAGCAAGCTTACTCAAAACTTGGGGTCAGATACCCCACGCCTAAAGGCGGGGGCTTGCAGTTATGGCGGGCTTGAAGCCCAAGACACACACCGCGTATGGCGGAATGACTGCCGCCCGGCGTCCGATATTGACCGCCGCGTTC
>DAOTUR010000610.1:0-2098 GCA_034436915.1 Anaerolineae bacterium | reverse complement strand
GAACGCGGCGGTCAATATCGGACGCCGGGCGGCAGTCATTCCGCCATACGCGGTGTGTGTCTTGGGCTTCAAGCCCGCCATAACTGCAAGCCCCCGCCTTTAGGCGTGGGGTATCTGACGTTCTTGTGTCGCTATGTTATAGTGGAAGACGATTCCGGCGTTCGCCGTGAGACAAACGACTGAGAGGATATACACAATGAAGGCCAAAAGACCCGGTGGTGGTAGTCCGTTAGGGAAGCCTGCGGGCGGTGGAATGGGCGCAGGTGCAAACATGGGCGGCTTGATGGCCCAGGTGCAAAAGATGCAGAAGGATATGGCGGATGCCCAGGCTGCGCTTGAAAACGAGAATGTTGAAGTCTCGGTGGGCGGCGGCGCATTGACGATTGTCATCAGCGGACATCAGCGCATTCAATCCATCAAGATCAATCCCGAAGTGGTCGATACCAGCGACAGCGAATGGGTCACGGATCTGCAAGACCTGCTCGTGGCCGCTGTCAACCAGGCGATTGAGCAGAGCCAGACGATGGCCGCCGAACGCATGGAGAAGATCACCGGCGGGATGGGCAGTATGCCGGGCCTGGGCGGGATGTTCGGCTAAAACGATCTCTCTGCGGAGAGATTTTAGAGAGGGCGCAGTCCGCTGCGCCCCTGCAACGCCCTTCTTGATGAACAAAGAAACTTATTTTGTAATCATTCACCCACCCGTGAGAATCGTGGGTAGGTAGGGGCAGGATGCATCCTGCCCAATGACAAATATCCTTCAAATCAATCAGGGCGCGATCCATCGCGCCCCTACAAGGGCCTTCGTTGCATGGATACCTGAATAGATACCTTATTTTGAGCGCATTTTGGGGTTTGGCACGTCCGCTAAACCCCACGTTTTTTGAATGCCGCAGAACATTGTGAGAAAGTGATCGTATTCTATGCGTGGTGCTGTTCCTGAACCTGTCACAAAACTCATCGAGGCATTTTCGGCGCTGCCGGGCGTGGGGCCGAAGACGGCCTCGCGCCTGACCTATTTCCTGCTGCGTGCGCCCGATCAGATCTCGATGAAGCTGTCTGAGGCGCTGCGTGATCTCAAAGCCAATACGCAGTTGTGCCCGGTGTGCTTCAATATCACGGTTGATGTGCCATGCCCTATTTGCAGCGATCCCAAACGCAATCAGCGCATGATCGCGGTGGTCGAGGAGCCGCTGGATGTCCTCGCCATTGAGCGCACCGGCAGTTATGACGGTGTTTATCATGTGCTGCATGGTGTCATTTCGCCCGTCAATGGCATTGGGCCAGATGATCTGAAAATTGGCGAACTGGCGAAGCGCACCAGCGGCGATGTGCTTGAGGTCATTGTGGCGACCAATCCGGGCCTTGAGGGAGATGCCACAGCGATGTATATCCAGAAGGCGCTGGTGGGGCAGGGCGTCAAGATTACGCGCTTGGCGCGGGGCCTGCCGATGGGTGGCGACCTGGAATATGTCGATGTGGTGACGCTGATGCGGGCGCTGCAAGGCCGCAGCGAACTTTAGCGTTGAGTGCTTCATCTGTAGAAATATTGTCCCTGGGTTCTATCGGCCTGGGGATTTTCGTTTTATCGCGCTGTCGAAAGTTTGTATGGTTATTTGACTATCGCGCTGTATGACACAATATCTTTCGAGGAGTAGTCTGGCTGACTGTAATTTGACGGGCATTAAATCGCCGTGAAAACGTTTAAGGAGGGATGATCTTTCTTCCGTTCGATGTTGATTTATAAATGCTTTTTGATGATCTCCGCCATATCAGGCTAAGACGATGCGAGGCTGATAGTGTTGATCTCTTCACTAGTCTCATCGAAATTATTTTCTAATTTTAAGCACGATTTTCTCTGGGCGTTAGAGGGTCGTCTGGAACTCACCCTTGACCGAGCCTGCCAGCGTGGTATGATGTCCGTCCGCAGCGCATTCAAACGCGCTGCGAAAACCGTTAACAAAACTATACCCTTGTGGTCTTATTGAAAAGGAATGCCTTTCGCATTTGCTTCAATAAGAAGCTGACATTGTTCAGTGCTGACCCTCCACGTTTCCCCTGCTCGGCGTTTTAAACGCACGGCCAGGTTGGAAATCGG
>DAOTUR010000609.1:0-2955 GCA_034436915.1 Anaerolineae bacterium | reverse complement strand
ATACAGGCCTGACCATGAGCGATCCACAGGTTGTTAATCTGCTCACTACATGGGCCACTCTCTCTCAGACCGGGCTGATTGACCCTGGATCTATAAACGCGCCCTTGCGAATAGGATCGTTTGCAGATCTGAACAACCTTCGTATGATGAGTGACACATGGGGTGCCGCGCTGCTGCCGGGTGCGGTTGCCGGATGGGATGTCGGCGGATTTGCCATCAGTGCCGGCAGTGCTCATCCGGAATTGGCCTATGAATTGATCAGATTTCTTGCATCAGCCGAGACCAGCGCAAACCGTCTGTTTTATGAGGTTCCGTCCTATAAGACGTTGCCCTTTGTAAGCAATCAAATGATTCAACGCACTCATCTTGATGATGAAGCCCTGATGGTCGAGATCCAGGCCCTTTCTGTGGCACTTCCTGCCTCGGATATGCTGCAATTTGAGTACATCGTTCAGGTATCCAATGAGGCTGATCTAGCGCTTGCTCTGGCGCAGGCTCAGGAACAGGCTATAAATAACCTTGCACTTGCGCAGCAGCGGCATGGAACTGAGATCATGATCGTGAGCCTGCCTGAACCAACGCCTGTTCTGGGCAGTGATGAGGTGACCCTGCGCGTATACCGCTTTAGCACAGCTTCTGCATGGGATGATGCTGTCACGGATTTTGTGGCGCAGGACGCTCAGGTTGGGCAGATTGTGCTGGTGGATGCTAGTGGGTTGGAACAAGGAATCGACTGTGGTGTAACGCCAAACGCGCCTCTTGGCAAGCCCGATGAGCTCCTGAATCTTGCCCCATTAATGCGAACTGATGTGAACTTCGACGAGGCAGACATTTTTCCTGGCCTGCTGTTGATGTCGCAGATTGATGGACTCACACTGAGCTACCCTCTGGGGTTCGCTCCGTCTATGCTGATGTACAACCCCACAAGATTTGATCAAATGGGGCTGCCATATCCCACCAACGATTGGGAGATGAGTGACTTTCTTGCGATGCTCCAGACAGCATCCTCCACGTCAGGCGGTAGGCCTATTCTTGGGGCGGGTGTCGCCAATGATTACCTTCAACCGCTGATCGCGGGATATGGCGGTCTGCCTGTCGATTTCACAACCTCTCCGCCAATGATCAATCTGACACAGCCCCAGACGATGGAAGCCATTCGCCAGGTGCTTGATCTGGCGAAGAATGGGTATGTTGTCTATCGACCTATGCCGGAACCCTTTGCCAGCATCTATACGACTCCAGGTGAACATGTACTGTGGCCGGGCGACACAGATTTTAATGCGATATCAGGTGTGATGGGCATGGTCCTGTATCCAGCCGGAACAGATTACACCCCACTTATGATTACCCCGATTGTCGGGTTCATTCAACGCGGCTCTCTTTATGCGGATGCCTGCTATCGCTGGTTGAGCTATCTTGCACAGCGCCCTGATGTGGTAGGGATTCCAGCGCTTATCTCGCAGAGTGATGAGTACGCGGCCTTATCCGGGTATGGCGATCGGGCGATAGAGTGCTATAACAGCATGCTTGAACGTGGGCTGAAACCAGGCTCGTTGCAAAGGAGCCATATACCATCTCAGATCTATTCCGGTTCCTTTGAAATTCAGCAGCGAACCCAACAAGCCTACGATGCCTATGTTTTGCATGAGGCTCCACTTGATACAGCGCTGCTGAGTGCTGAACAGGATATTCAGGCCTTTCTTGCTTGTATCCGTGATATTCCGCCCCTCGCAGATCTGGCTCTGATGTCAGATTTTGAGGTCGGGTATTACGATACGCAGTATAAAACCTGTGTCAGGACTTATATTCCTGCCGCCGCATGGATGTACGGAGGTTAGCCGTCACATATGGGGTCACGACAGAATAATGTCACAATCACAACGCTACGGAAGATTTTCACAAAGCCACAGAATTGGTTGAGGATCTTGGCCTAAAGCCCCGGAGAAACTCGTCGTAGATTAGTCAATCTACGACGAGTTTTTATGCCTCATCCTGTGTATCTTCCTCAAATGAAGTTGCCGTGTTTTGCGTTTTGTTCGAGTTTGAGTTAAAAACTCGTCGTATAATTTAGCTCTATTTTCCAATTGATCCCCGTCAAGCCCGTGCGCTGGATCAACTGCGGAGCTACGTCATCATCTTACGCTCGACCATTTCTCAGCCTTGTGAAAAATTTCCGTACCGTTGCATTTGTGCCATTTTTCTTTCCGAACCCCTATACGCACCGCAGTCGGCCATAAAGCTGGCCAGAGTCATGCCTCATCCTCTGAAACAGGTGTTTCTTTTAACGCACAACGGGGCAGCCTGTTTTACAGGGTCAAGCAGGGACGCAGTGCGCAGCCCAAATCGGCCCAAACCTACCGTTGCTGCCTTTTGGGGCAATATTATTTGCTTTTTGTAATACTTGAAGAGATCTATTCTTGTAAAGAAGAGGCATCCGCGAGATACCCATACACACTTGCCTTTGAGAGACCATACTCCGCCATAAGCGTTTTAATGAGCACCCCTTCGGATCGCTTCTGCCGCAGCGTATTGACTTGAGGGGCGGTCAGCTCGGGTTTAGCGCCAAATCGGACACCTTGCTCTTTGAGGTCACTTGGCGAAAAGGAAATCAAAGTACGTTAAGCATTTTGAAGGAGTGACAAACAAGCTGGATTTTGCTGTTCCGATCCTATTTCCAAGCACACAGCCGGACCAAATTAGCATAATGTGATGAAACTCCCCATCATCGAGAAAGTGTCAGGCTGACATCTCTGACCTTCCCAATAGAGTGTCAATAAATAGCTTTTTACACTCTATTCTGACGTAATTTGAAGAGACACCTGACGGTCCAGATAGAGTATACCCTACCTTGACATCTGTTCTGAGGGCTTACATGCCACTGTTCAAGTTTTCACAGGCTGTTTGATCTGTCTCCTGATCGTTAGTGTACTTTAATTTCCCTTTCGTCAAATGACC
>DAOTUR010000608.1:0-6883 GCA_034436915.1 Anaerolineae bacterium | reverse complement strand
CGCGGGAAAGTCCAGCGTGTAAAACAGTCAACGAACAGGTGCGAGATACAATGATTTTGAGCCAGGGCATTGGCTCATACTGTCTCAGTCGGAGAAAGACCTTGCGTCAAGCATGGCATACGGCGTTCACGGCAGAAGCCCCTGCCTTTAGGCATGGGAGTATGTCACCTCTTGAGCATACGCTGCTGCTCTTGCAGCGACAAAGGCGCATCCTCGCTCACAACATCGTCTTCTTCCAACTCGCCTTCATCCGTGAAGCGCATGACGCGCTTGGCCTTCTCCTGGTCGAGACCTTCGTCTTCTGCTCCCAGGCGCATCACTTCCTCTGCCACCAATCGCGCCATGATCTGATCGCGCATTTTGGCTTCGCCCAGGCGGGTATCAAGAAAGACAGAGATGGAATGAAACATCACACTCAATGCGCCGCCTGTCGTCAGCATCACCATCGCCCAGACAATAGGATTAGTCATTTCGTTCCCGGGCCTTGCCGCGCTGCCACCAGCGATAAACATTCCCCAACCGATGACAACAAACAGGAGATACAGCAAGAGATTGACAACAAACAACACCCAGTGAGCAATCGATTTCTGGCGTGTCAGCTCCGTTTGGGCGCGGCGGTTCAGGGCGCGATAATCCAATTCTGGCATAACGTATCTCCTCCGCTGCTCTTAACCTATTTCAGATTCGGGTGAGCAAACTGATTACCGAAAATGCGGAATCACATGCTCAGCATATTCTGCGACGATCCGCTCTTCTTCGCCACACATCAGGTAGATATTGAACTGCGTGACGCCTGCCGCCTCCAACTGCTTGAGCTTCGTTACATGCTGCTCCGGCGTGCCGAGGATGGCAAAGCTGTCTACGACCTCATCGCTGATGAAGCCCAGGTGATCGGCGTCTTTGCTGGCATGATCCTTGTAATCATAGCCCTGCCGTCCCTTGATATATTCGGTGAAGCTCTGCGGGATGGTCGGATCATCCATGCCGTATTTTTCGACAATATCGGCCACATGATTGCCGACCATGCCGGGGAACCAGCGCGTTTGTTCGCGGCCTTTTTCCATATCACCCACCCAGACGGGCGCAGCCGACATGATCTGATACTTCGACATATCGCGTCCGGCGGCCTTGCCTGCCGCAATCGCCTGATCCGCAAACCACTTGACGAGGGCAGGTTCGCCCATTTGCAGCACCAATCCATCGCCCGCTTCGCCCGCTGCTTTGAGGGCTTTGGGGCCGTAGGCGGCAATCCAGATCGGCAGTTCGTAGCCATCGGCCCAGGGAATTTGCGTTTCCACGTCGTCATAGGTGACTTTATCGCCGCGCACAAGGCTGCGCAGCGCATGGGCAAACTCGACCATCATCTCTACCGTCAGCGGCTTCTTGCCCAATACGCGCCGTGAGCTGTCGCCGCGCCCGATACCAATCTCAATGCGATTGCCGCTCTGCTGCGCGAGGGTGGCGTACATGCTGGCCGCCACCGACCATTCGCGCACGCCAGGGTTGGTCACGAGCGGGCCATACTTCAGGCTGTCGGTGTGTTCCATGCACATCGCCATGCGGACGTAGCATTCCTGCCACAGCACATGCGAATCAAAGAACCAAGCAGTGTTAAAGCCCGCGACCTCGGCCTGTTTTGCCAGGGCCACCGTGCGTTTCGGACTGATATCGCCCTTAAACGTAATTGCAAACTCCATCGAAGAAAACTCCTTTAAAGTGGATGTTATTCACCTACAACCCCTGCACCCCCGACCCCTCTCCCACAAGGGGCGCAGCGGGCTGCGCCCTTGACCGAGATCATCATTTTTGGGCGCAGCCCGCTGCGCCCCTACACAAACGCCTGTGTCCTGCACCCCTCCAGCCGCGCAGCGGGAGGGGGTCGGGGGTGAGGGTCTTACGTCCCCGCCAATGCCTCATGCTGCTTGCCCACACGCTCCAGGTCGCGCTGCGCTTGCAGCACATTGATCTTGGGGGCGGCAGCGGCATAAAAACGGGCAGCGGCCTCCTCAATCATGCGCTGTCCCTCGTCGGAAATATCCTCAAGATTGAGTGGGAAATCGTTGGCATTGAGGCCCTCAATCGGCTCCAGCGTGATCTCCAGCACATTTTCGCGGCGCGTGCGCTCCAGCTTGATCTTGCGCCGCTCTGCCTCTTTTGCCCGCGCCAGATTGCCCGCGTTGGTGTAGTAGGTTTGCAGCGTGTGTTCCAGCGAGATGGCGTAGGACAGCACCTCGCCAAAGGAATTGAGTTCCGACATGCTTATGTCCACCGTTCGATAACGATTTTGCGCTCAGTGTAGAACTCAATCGAGTCCGATCCCTGGCCGTGCAGATCGCCATAAAAGGACTCTTTTTGCCCGCCAAACGGGAACGAGGCTGAGGGTGCGGCCACGCCAATATTGATACCGATGTTGCCCGCCTTGACGCGATATTTGAATTCACGCGCATGTTTGCCGTTGCTGGTGAAGATGCTGGCAGCATTCCCGTAGCGGCTCTGGTTGATGAGCGTGACCGCTTCATCGAGCGAGTCGGCCCGCATGAGCGACAGCACCGGGCCAAAGATTTCGTCGGTGACGACGGTCATATCGGGCGTGACATCGGCCAGAATCGTCGGGCCAACGAATGCGCCTTCGCCATAGCCTTCGACCTGTGCGCCACGTCCATCGAGCATCAGTTCCGCGCCCTGCTCCACGCCGCGTGTGATCATGCGCTCAATGCGGGCTTTGGCGTCCTGGCTGATGACCGTGCCCATCTGCGATTTGCCATCCAGCCCGTAGCCGACGCGCAAATTTTTGGCATAGGTCACGAGTTCGGCTTTCATCGCGTCGTAGGCATCGCCCACGCCCACCGCGACAGCCGCCGCGAGACAGCGCTGCCCGGCACAGCCAAAGGCCGCACCCATGATATTCTTCACGCTGGCTTCCATATTGGCATCGGGCATGACCGCGATGTAATTCTTTGCGCCGCCCTGGGCCTGCACGCGCTTGCCGTGTTTGGTGCAGGTTTCATAGACGATTTTGGCGACGGGCGAGGAGCCGACGAACGAGACGCCCGTAATGCCGGGATGCTCCATGATGGCTTTGGAGGCGGTGATGCCGCCATGCACCAGATTGACGACGCCTTCGGGCAGATCGAGTTCGGCCAGCAGTTCAAACACCAGTTCGGTGGTGATCGGCGTCTGCGGCGAGGGCTTCATGATGAAGGTGTTGCCGCACACAATCGCGGTGGGCAAAAACCACATCGGAACCATCATCGGGAAGTTGAACGGCGTAATCGCGGCAAACACGCCCGCAGGTTGGCGCAGCGTCGTCTCATCAATGCCGGAGCTGACATCTTCCAGGCCATCGCTCCGCATCATGAACGGGACGCCTGTCGCAAAATCGATGCTCTCGATGCCGCGCCGCACTTCGCCGCGTGCCTCATCGATGGTCTTGCCATTTTCCATCACGACCATCTTGGCGAGGTCTTCAAAGCGCTCTTCCAGCAGCGTCTTGAAGCGGTACATATATTGGGCGCGGCTCATGACGGGCGTGCTGCGCCACTCTTCAAAGGCGTCCTGCGCGGCTTTCACGGCACAGTCCACATCCGAGGCGGTTGATTCGGGGCATTGGGCCAGGACTTCATTGGTCGCCGGATTGCAAACGGCGATGGACTCTGAGGTGTCGGCGTCAACCCACTGACCGCCGATGTAATTCTTTAACGTTCGTACCATAAAAATCTCCTTGGGGAATAAACATATCGATTGCGGGACGTGTGCTGTCAGGTCAAAATTTCACAAAGGCGATTCGTGCGATATGTGATACTTCTACCAGTGTGATGACGGGGTGCAGCGAGTATTTTTAGAGAAATTGATGGTAACACGTCGCTGGATTGTAGACAAATTTTGAGATTTCGAGCGAGTGCGGTAAATTTGCACAATGACAGCGAAAACCCTGATCTTAACCCTGTGTCCTGGCACGCTGCGATCACGATTGAAACACCGAGACACCACTTAAGACCAAGTTTCCTATCCCAAACCCTAATGATACTCAATACAGCCTCTTTTTCAGGAGATTCTTCTCAATGACTGACGCCCCTACACAAACCGCATCTATCCTTGAACGCTATAAGAATGTCATGTTTCCCGCCGCAGCGCCCTATCACGGCGATCACCCGA
Source organism: Anaerolineae bacterium (assembly GCA_034436915.1). GTDB lineage: Bacteria > Chloroflexota > Anaerolineae > Aggregatilineales > Phototrophicaceae > JALHOR01. The sequence goes on along the minus strand of DAOTUR010000608.1, from coordinate 2,728 downwards.
TTATTGTGGATCATGCCAAAGATCAGTATTTGTGGGATATCGAAGGCAAGCAGTATCTCGATTTCTTTGGTGGCGTGCTGACGGTCTCCGTCGGACATTGCAACGAGGAAATCACGCAGCGCACGATTGAACAGCTCAAGAAGGTGCAGCATACAAGCACGATCTATATCAATGAGATCATGATCCAGTTGGCCGAAAAAGTGGCCGAACTCGCACCGGGACGCCTGCAAAAAGTTTATTTCACCAACAGCGGCACGGAAGCCAATGAGACCGCCATCCTCGCGGCCCGCATGTATACAGGTCGCCCGACCATCATTGCGCTGCGTCATGCCTACTCAGGCCGCTCCATGACCGCGATGTCCGTCACGGCGCATGGCTCGTGGCGTCTGGGCGGCGTGGTCGATCCATATATCAAACATGTCCGCAATCCCTACACCTATCGTGCGCCTGCTGGAATGACGCCGGAACAGGTGGTTGATCTCTGCATTCAAGACCTAGAAGAGACGCTTGCGACAACGACAAACGGCGGCATCGCGGCCTTCATTGCCGAGCCGATTCAGGGTGTGGGTGGTTTTATCGTGCCTCCCCGCGATTATTTTGAGCGCGTGGCCCCGATCATCCGTGCGGCGGGCGGCGTCTTCATCGCCGATGAGGTGCAGACCGGATGGGGCCGCACCGGGGGTAAATGGTTCGGCATTGAGCAGTTTGGCGTAGAGCCGGATATTATGACTTTCGCCAAGGGCATGGGGAACGGCAGTCCGATTGGGTGCACAATCACAACTCCTGAGATTGCGGATGCGGTGAAGGGGGCGACATTTTCAACTTTCGGCGGGAATCCAGTCACGATGGCGACGGCGTTGGCGACGATTCAGTACATTGAGGAACACAATTTGAAAGACAATGCCACCGTCCAGGGCGCGAAGATACGCGGCAAGCTTGAGGAGTTCCAGGCAGAATTTCCGTTTATCGGTGAGGTAAGAGGCCTTGGCTTGATGCAGGCCCTTGAAATCGTGGTGCCGAATACGAAGGAACCCGATGCGGCGCGTACACTCGCCGTCATGAACGCCGCTAAAGAACGCGGTTTGCTTCTTGGTAAGGGTGGTCTTTATAATAATGTTATACGCATCACGCCGCATCTGAATGTCACGAGCGGGGACGTAGACATAGCGATGAATTTGCTCGCAAATGCTCTCGCGGACGTGGTTTAGACGATCCGCCTGATCTGTTGGGGCATGGCGTGGTACATACGCATTAAGTTAAGGTACTTTGGGCGGACGCCGACGGCTAAAGCCATCGGCTATGCTTTGAACAACATTGATACTACAGTATCCTCATCATATTTTGAGCCGTTCTGACCCCCTTAAGGGGGTCGTCGGATTCTGTCCACCACGAGAATAAAGAGGTTATTGGTAGCTGAGGGCTTTAGCCTTCAGCGTCAATGGGTCGGACATCGCCCTAAACGAGGATTTCCGTCTTAGCTTATGGCTATGTGGCCCGCCATGCCCTCAGCCCCCATCGCTTACTCGTCTGATCCCGATTCTGCTTTTCCGCCGCTCCCACGAATCCGATACCCGCCCCGATCCACCGACAAATCAATCTTGACACCATTTGCACGCATGTCGGCTTCGATCAGGCTGCGGACGTAATCCGATATGATCTTATAGCCCTTCGACACCGCATACTCCCCCATCAAATCACGGTTGTCGGCACTCATAGCAATCGATACGGTTGTCATATCCTGGTTGCGTGACATTGTGCCCCCTATATCAATAAAAGTCCTTGACAGGGACTTTATTTGTGATTTAATCTTGCTTATGAAGCGCGCCCAACAACGCTCTTCTCACCATAAATCAAAGGGCGTGCTATCTACACGCCCTCCTTACAGATCTATAGGGCATGGCACGCCATACCCATAACCAAGGACAATTATACCATGTCAGATACTGATTCATCCGATCCTCGTCCTGCACCCCTCGCCTCACGAAGTGGGAGAGGGGCCGGGGGTGAGGGGCCAGAAACCAAGCGCTGCCCCAAATGCGGCGAAACCCAATCCTTTGCATCGTTCAGCAGAAGTAAACGCAACAAAGATGGACACCAAAGTCTTTGCAAAGCCTGTGAAGCCGCTTATTACGCCGCCAACGCCGATAAACTCCGTGAACAGAAGCGTCCCTATCGCGCCGCCAACGTCGATAAAACCCGTGCCCAGAACCGTGCCTATAATGCCGCCAATGCTGATAAACTCCGTGAACAGAGGCGTGCCTGGGCCGCTACTAATGCTGATAAACTCCGTGAGCAGGGACATGCGTACCGAGCCGCCAACGCCGATAAAATTCGTGAGTCTGATCGCAACCGTCGTGCCGCCAACCCCGATAAAGTCCGTGCGCGGAACCGTGCCTGGGACGTTGCCAACCCCGATTACAAGCGTGCCCATCGCGCCGCCAATCCCGATATCTATCGCGCCGCTGAAGAAAACCGCCGCGCTCTCAAAAAGGCCAATGGTGGCGCGGGTTTCACCGCCGCTGAACTAGGCGCTATGCGTGACGCTCAGAATGGCGTCTGCGCTTACTGCCAGCAGCACCATCATCCTGATGCCCTCACCATCGATCACATCATTCCTCTGGCACAGGGTGGTCGCCACGAGGCCGCCAACATCTGTCTGGCTTGCCCGAAGTGTAATTCCAGCAAAGGCGCTCGTACACCTGATCAGTGGGTCAACCGATGGTACTAC
>DAOTUR010000607.1:0-5645 GCA_034436915.1 Anaerolineae bacterium | reverse complement strand
CTGATTATTTCCGTAATCATACACCTCACGCGCTGTCGGGATATACGTCTCAACCGTCTTCTGTCCATCGGGCGACCACAGGCCCGTATGAAACTCGGCGGGGGCGGCGGTCTGCGTTTGCATCTCGTAAGCGTAATTGATGCCCTGATCGGACAGGCCGTAGTAGAAGGTCGTTCCGTCAGGCTGCCATTCGTAGCTGAGAGTCTGTGCTCCGGTGAGCGTCAGGAACAGCGTGATCTGGCCCGTCTGCCGATCATGCCAGTAGTAGCGACGGCCTTCGCGCACGTTCAGACTCAGGAGTTGAGAATGCTCAAGGATCGGCTGGCGCGTGACCAGTTCCGTCGCCAGATCGTTGATCTGCGGGATTGTCTCATTGTCTTCAATCGGCGTGCTGAGGACGCCTGTTTCGGCATCATAGCGCTGGATGAGCGTCACAGGGTTGATTGACTGTTTGGGACGATACGCCTGAAAGCGCCATTCCAGCGTGTGCGGGCCAACCCAGGTGATGGAGGTGTCTTGCAGCGCATTGTCCTCTGGAGTGAGAAGCTGTGCGGCCTGTGTGCCATCCCAGCGTGAGACCCAGGTTGCGCCCTGATCCATGTAGAGAATCCACTGATTGTTGGGGCTGGACGAGCAGCTCAGGCTGTAGTTGCAGGAAGGAATGTCATCGCGCAGCCGTATCTTGCCTGTGCGGAGATCGAACTGCCAGGGAGAACGGGTGTTTTGATTATCCCACAACTGCACAAACAACGTATCATCGGGGATTTCGCCGGGGGCCAGCGATGACAGCGGCACGCGCTCGACGGGGCAGGTGGCCTCGACTTTGTTCAATGGGAGAGGCGTCCCCGCAGGCAGCGGTACGGTTGTCGGAACCCATGTCGGCGTGAAGGTGGGCATATACGTCGCCTGCACGACCTCGGCGGGCGCGATGGCGGTGGGCCGCAGCGACAAAAATTTCTCTGCTGTCCCCTGGGGCATGGCTGAGGCGGTGGCCGTTTCTGCAATTCCCACATAGGACGGATCGACACTATAGATCGAGATGAAACGACCATCGCCCTGTGCGACCAGCTTTCCATTCGGGCTGAGGGCAAAATTGCCCAGTTCAAAGCGCTTTTCGTTACGCCATGTGCGTGCGATCAGATCGAGATTGGGGCCGGGCCTGGGCTGCGGAATGCCGCCATTATGGATCACGCGCGAGAGATTGTTCACATCAATGGTGAGATACTGCGTGCGGGCTGTGCCGTATTCGGCGTCGGCCCCCTGCGGCGCGGCGTCTCCGGTGAGGCCCTGGCACACAAGCTGTGTCAACTGCGTGATCTGGGCCTCGGTCATATCCGCTGTGATAGTGCGCCAATCCTGGGCATATTGCAGTGCCTCGGTTGTAAAGCGCTGCGTGATGCATTCCGGCACGCCGGGGATGCGCGGGGTGCGCGGTGTCCCCACCACGTCAATTGGCGTGGCAGTTGGCACGAGGAGATAGGCAGCGATAGCAGCATCGGCGGCTGCGGGATTGGCGGCCTCATGCACGGTTTGGCACAGGCGCTTTGCCAGCGTATCGAGATCCGTCGCGCTCATCGTCTGATTGAATTTGTCCCACAAGCCCATCCAGCGCATTCCCGCATCCGACAGGCCATCCACAAGACAGGTGGGTAGGCCGCTGGCCGCATACTGAATGTTGTCGATGCGCGGCGCGGGCACGACTTCACCCGTATATTGGAAAGCCAATGTTTTGGCATCCAGCCAGCGAATGTCACTGATGGCATTGGGCAGATCGCCGCTGCCCACCACCCATAGGGGCGATGCCGACCCCATACGGAACAGGGCCGCTTGAATGCGCGATTCGGGGCGCGTGCTGGCATTGTCGCCAATCAGCACAAAGAACTGCTCCCAGGTGGCATCGGGATACACGCCCAGCACAGTCGTATTGATCGGCGGGGCAATCGTTAGCGTGGGGCGGGTGCGGCCTGCCACGTCCACGACCTCATACAGGGATTGGCCTGTCGGCAGATCAACGCGGGTGAGCAGGCGCGTGCCATCGGGCGCTGTCATAATCACTTCGCCGCGTGCATAGAAATACTCCTGGCGCAGCAGGCGGCCCGTCGCCACCTCCCACTGCTGATACGTGCCGTTATCCAGCGTGATAATGCTTTTGCTATCCTGGGTGAAAAACATCTGGCCCGTATTGACGAAATACTGAGGATCAAAGAAGGTCTGGGTCTGCGTGCGGGTTTCAAAGCGTTCCAGGCCCACAATCAGCGCTGTACCATCGGCATTGTACGAGACAACATTGGCATCCAACTGATTGGGATAGTAAACCTGCTTCACTGTGCCTGTACTGAGGTTGTAGATGGTGATCTGTTGGCTGCCATCGGCATTCTGGATGAGCAAATCGCGGCCATTGGGGTGCAGACGAACGGCGCGGCTGTTGGGGACGTTCAAAAATTCAAGCGTGCCCTGACCTGTGCTATCGCTGCGGGTGTAGATGAGCAGGCCCGGTACACCCGCTGACGGCGTGACAGGCTGAAGCACATCGATGAGATACATCGTCACAGGCTCGTAGTTAAAGGTGGCCCGATAATCATCCCCAAGCAGGCGAGCACGCAGCGGATTTTGTTTCACGTCGCCCACAGCGCCGATGGGCTGTGTCGCATTGCTGCGATGAAACGCATCCATCGTCTGCTGCGTGATGAGCTGCAAGGATTGGCCTGCGGCAATCGGCAGGAATTGGCCGGAGGTGGGGTCAACCTGCACGAGATTGCCCGTGCGAGTGCGGAGCATCATCCAGCCATCGGCCTCGCTCTCCCAGGCATCAATCGGATCAACCTCAATGCGATTAGGATCATCGCTCTCGGCAAGCGTTTGAATCCCGTCGGAGTTGACCTCAACCGTCCGCAGACGAGAGGGCAGCCCGGCGATGGCTTTGCGACCTTTGCCGAGCAGGAAGCCATTGCGATAATCGAACAGCGGCTGCGCGATGACGCGGTTAGGCAGTTCGGATTGGCCCTCGCCACGAGCGGCCACCGTGTCCCAGACCCAGGCGATGAGAATGGTATCATTTTCGCTGCGGCGGGTGGCCTGGGGTGCAGGCACACGCGATTGAAACACGAGCTGACGGCTGTCATCGGAGAACGACAGCGGGCCTTCTAAACCCAGACTGGCGTCTGTCTGGTAGGTGGCGGCGAGTTTGGCGTTTTGCACGTCCCACAGGTCAACCTGTTTGTCGCGGGCAACGGCCAACCAGCGTCCATCGGGGCTAAAGCGATAATCGTTGAGGCGCGTGCCGGGGTCATCCGGTGTCAGGATGGCAATGTCTTCGTAGGTGGTGGCATCGGCCAGTGTGAGCTGCCCGCTGGCATTGATCCAGGCTAGGCGATCATACATCTTGTCATAGCGCAGACCACGCGGCTGTGCTTTGCCGATGACGCGCATGAGGCTAAAGGTTGGTGAGGCGGCAGGCGTCTGGTTTTGCGCGACGCTCCACACAGCCCCCCACATCAGAATGAACACACCGATCAGACCAAATGTATATTTGCGGCGTCGTCCCCGGCTCATGGCGCACACAACCTTTCTCAATAATCTTCTTTAAGACGCTTTAGCGATCTTCACCGCCACAAAAGAGTATGCCTCATCCTGATAAAACCGATCTCAAGCCCAGGTTCATGCGGCTTCATCCCTCACAGAAAGCGAGGGGAAGTGGGTGGGATGTCTGTGTTGTCTGTCTATTTAAAGTTGTACCCTGGTATGGAGGTGGTTTGCACGACGCCTACCCCACGCTTGCCCCACGCCAAGCCTACTGCATGTTATAGTGTGTAAATACTAACTGAAAGAGAGATTGAATGAAAGATGTCAAACAATCCTTTCTATGTCTTTTGCTGCTTGTGTTGAGCGTGGGGACAGCATGGGCACAGGCCACCTGTCCCGCCGATGTGCTGCTGGGCTTTGCACGTTCGGCAGCGGCGTGTGCGCGTGCGCCCGTCTGGGCAGTCTGCTACGGCAACGGCCTCGTGAGCGCTGAACCGCAGTTGAATCGCGTGCTGGACTGGACAAAAACAGGTCAGTTTGCGCCTATCGCTGATGTGCGCCGTATCGCTGTCGATTCGGCGGCGGCCTGGAGTGTTGCCGCCTGGACGATGCCCGCCGATCTGCCAATGGCCCGTCAGCGCGGCATGACAGCCCTTTTGTATGGCACAGGCAGCGTGCAGGATCGCTTGCCGCCGTTGCCCACTCTGACAGTGCAGGCGCGGGCCGCATTGGTGATTCGCAGCCGCCCGGATATTGAGGCCGATATCATCACGCAGTACGCCGTAGGCCGCGAGGTCACGGCCAATGGGCGCACTGTTGACGATCAATGGCTGCGCGTGCTCGTCCCCGATACGGCGGATGTGGGTTGGGTGGCGGTGAATCTGGTAAAGAACGAAGGTTTGAACATGCTTGCGCCTGTGACACTTGAGACGCCGATTGAGCAGCCGTATCAAAACATCACGCTCACAACTCTGGCTGATGCTGCCCCGTGTGACGGTGCGCCTGCCAGCGGCCTGCTGCTGCAATCACCGGATGCTAAAACGCTTGTTTCACTTATCATAAATGATCGTCGTATTGAATTTGCGGGAACGGCGCTGCTGCAAGCGCCCGATGGGGCAGGGCTGTTTGTGGCCGTGCTGGATGGCTATGCCCTGATCGATGGCGCATATGTCCCCACCGGGGCGCAGATCATACGTCCCGCCCAGACTGCCGCCGAACCTATCCCCAATGCGATGCTCGCCGTTTACAGCGCGTCTCTGCCACTAGCCCAACTGCCCACGCGCTTTTCACCTGTCAGCCCCTTGACGGCGGAGACGCTTGAGGCCGCTCTCACTGTCTTCTCTGCCATCCCAACGCCAACCCCTATCGCTTTCAATCCCGATGGGCCGCAGGTGTGCCGCTATACCCTGCGACGCGATACTGATTTTCGGGCGGGGCCAGCGACATTTTACGAAGTGGTGTCCAGCCGCGAGGCCGGCCAGCGCGTGACGATCCCGGCGCTGGCGGCGTTGGATGCGGAGGGCAAAACCTGGTGGCAGTTGTCGAGCAGCTTCTGGGTTGCAGCAGGGGATGTGAATCAGACAGGGGAATGCCAGCCGATCCCGCTGGTGGAGTATGTGGACGCGCCGCTGTATAACACGCTGGTGATGGAGACGTGCGAAACAACCAATGGGCCGCTGCGCGAGGGCCAGTATGTGACGATCACCTTCCGCCCGCCAAGCTGGGAAACCCGCGCAGAAGCGGAAGAGGCCCCGCAGATTGATCCAGGGTCGGTGCTCATCAATAATCGGGACTCTCTCGACGTGTATCCGAGTGAGGTGATTCGGCTCACAAAGACAGATTGGCTGCGGGAGTTTTACGCCTTCTGGGAGCCAGAGCGCGGCCCGGTGCGGATCGTGTCGGATCGCGTTGGCTATGAACTCATCTGCGATTTGACTGTGCCGGCCTAGCTCATGGATGGGGTAGGGCGACGGATGAGGCGTAATCATCGAGATCACCTCGTAGGGGCATGGCGTGCCACATAGGCATTAAGCTAAGCTCCTACAGCGTCGAGACGGGCAAAAGTCGATGGGTTTTTTCGGCGTTTTGTTTTCAGAGCAAAACGCCGAAGATCCGCCGAAAAA
>DAOTUR010000606.1:0-18687 GCA_034436915.1 Anaerolineae bacterium | reverse complement strand
CCATGCGGTTTGAACTTGCGTGGCGTTCGCGTGTCCTTTTTATACGCATCAGCGACTTTAGCCACACACCGCACCGCCATTTGTGCGCCCAGACTGTAGGTTGTGCGAATGTGGCGATAAACAAGTTTTTGGAGGGAGAAGGGGCTGAACGTCTTCTGTTGCCACGCGATTTGGCTGATCCACTGGCAGGCGGCATTAGCGTTCTCAAGGGTTTTGAGAAGCGATTGGGCCTGTTGCGGTGTGGGTAGAAGTTGAACGACAGCGGTCAGTTTCAGGCTTAAATCATATAATCACTCTGTTGGGCTGTCAACACGCTTAACCAAGGAACAGCGCTTTCCCTCCCCATGCCTAAAGGCAGGGGCTTCCCGCGTTTTTTCGGTGAAGAAGTAGCTACCAGACCAGTTGTATCGGGTAGGCTTGAAATTTTTCATCTTTGGACAAAGTGGGCAGTCCTTCGTGGATCGCTTGCGCGATGAGCAATCTATCGAATGGATCACGGTGATGGAAAGGCAGGTCGTTGAGCGTGTAAATGTGGTCGGGTTCAATCGGGAGCAGGCCCAGCCCATTGGTGGATTGCGCCAGCGCAACGCGCTCATTCAGCGGCAGTTTTGTGCTCAGCTTTCCCACAGACAGCTTAATCTGGATTTCCCAAATGCTGACATGGCTCAGGAAAATATCATGCGTCCGATCACGGATTAACTCAAACACTCTTGTCGAGAGCGACGGGTGATTTTCTTCTATCCACAAGAAGGTATGAGTATCCAGCAGGACTCTCATTCTTCCTCACCAAACCAAAATTCGTCAGGCAATTCATCATCAAAATCATCGCTGATCCATGACTGCCCTTTGAGATATCCAAATTCGCGGCCAGGATATTGGCCTGAGGCATTCCGTTCCGCCGATGTTTTGATGGCCGCTTCAATCTCGGCGCGTGTCGGCATCTTGGCACGCAGGCTGGGCGGCTGTGCCAACACTTTGCGCTCCAGCGCCTCAATGAGGGTCTGGCGCACATCCACCTGGGCGGCCTGGGCGCGGGCCAACAGGTCTTCCGGCACTTCAACAGTCACGGATTTATCGCTCATGGGAACTCAGCCTGTCTAACCTTCGCTTGACGCCAATTATAGCATGATTAGACGCCGTAACGATTTTGGGACGCTGTTGGGTTATGGTCTGAATCATCATAGTCCGGTGCAGGACACCATGCAGCCGAGCAGCATTCGCTTATGAGTGAAGGAGCAGAGCAAATGACGAACGAACAGCCCCTGAAGCGCAATTGGTTTTACTGGCTCGTTGCTGCTTTTACAGCATTCCATCTGATGTTGGGTGTAGTAGCCGTTCCTATTGTCCTTTCAGATTTAGGTAACCAGAATGTCGTTGGCGGGATCGGAGTTAAATTTTTTACCAGAAAAGCGCCGTAAAGCCCCTGCCTTCAGGCATGGGGATATAAGGCGTAAAACTTGCCAAACGATCTCGTGATGGCTATACTTTGATACAATTCGATCAGACAATGCGCTTCACGAGATGTCAGAGTCCGGGAGCCGTCTGATGCGGCGCACCTTAACAGCAGACTGTCGGGCGTTGCGCTGGAAAGTCCAACGTGTAAAACAGTCAACGAACAGGTGCGAGATAAAATGATTTTGAGCCAGGGCATTGGCTCATACTGTCTCAGTCGGAGAAAGACCTTGCGTCAAGCATGGCATCCGGCGTTCACGGCAGAAGCCCCTGCCTTCAGGCATGGGAGTATGTCACTTCGCTGCTTCGCTGATCTGAAGGGTGTAGGTCGCTTCCAATTTTTCGAAGTAGAAGTCGAACAGGGCCTGACCCACCTTGATCACATACACAGCCTTGCCGGGGATCACGCCGACAGTCCCCTGTGTCGCCAGCTTGCCGCCGACGGTGGCAACGGTGTTCAGTGTGCCGGGGGTAATGTCGGTGTCCAGCGTGTTGATGGTAAATTCTGGGGCATACTCGCCCTGACGCGCATACGACAGCACGAAATCACTATCGCCGCGATAGACGAAATAGTTGGTCTCCTCTGAGTTCACTGTCATATCGGTGCTGTCACCTGCCGCCAGTTCTGCGGGCTGGGTCACAGTGAGGGTGAACTTGCCGACGCTGGTTCCGGCTTTGTCGTCTCTGCGGGTGGCGACGATGGTGTAATCGCCATCTTTGGGCAGCATCGTCACAATGGTTGTGTTGCCATAGCCATCATAGCGCACAAGATCGGTGCCGCTGGCATCGCGCACGATGATGGCGGGATTGTTCAAGTCTCCCAGTGCATCAACGGGCTTGAGGTTAATCACAACGACCTCATCGGCCTTGCCCGCATAGGTGTATTCAATGGCAAACTCAGCCTCGGTCAATTCACCTTCAGCGGCTGTGCCCGCCGCGATCTTGTCCTGGGCCTGTACGCCAAACGCGGTCAGCGCCAGAATGAGCGCTGCGATCATCCCCACAGTCAATTTCTTAAGCATCTGAACAGCTTCCTTGTGTGTGTCAATAAACAAGATAACTCAATGAAATATAGTTGGTAAGATTTTAAAAATCAACCAGTAGAATGCTAAAAACTTGTAAAGCTTGAAACGAAACAGGGCGAGTCATGACTCGCCCCTATAAATACCGTGTAGGGGCGCAGCGTGCTGCGCCCAAAACACCTATATCCTTGTATGTTTCAAATCGTTTCCCGATTAGCGGAACGCCTGCATCAGCTTGTCCAGCGCGGCGGCTGACGGACGCAGCTTCTCGGCGGGCAGGGTCGAGAGGCCCTGTTCGACCAGATTGTCCGATTCGGCCAGTGTGACACGCGGCTCTTCGTAATACACCAGACCAGTCAGGAACACATTATCGCGCTGCGCCTGCTCCAGCACTGTGAGCGCCTGAATGCGGCTGCGTGGGTCATGATCGCGGCCCAGGTCTTTCAAGCGGATGACCGTGCCATCGTGCATATCGACATCGATGTATTCGCTCTCGGCCTCACCGTCGATGACGATTTCCTGCTTGGCATCGACGTAATCCGGCGCGAGGAGTTGAATCTCATGCATCGAGATTTCATGTTCCTGGCCGTAAGGATAGCTCTTGGTCGAGGCTGGATCGTTGTTGAAGGTCACGCATGGGCTGATAATATCCAGGACGGCGATGCCCTTGTGATGCAGCGCGGCGGTTATGAGCGTTTGCACCTGCTTGGCGTTGCCGCTGAAGCTGCGGGCCACAAAGGTCGCGCCTGCGATGATGGCTTCCATCGCCAGATCAATCGCCGGGAAGTGATTTTTGCCGTAATACTTGAGGAACTGGCCTTCGTCGGCAGTGGCCGAGAATTGGCCCTTTGTCAGGCCGTAGACGCCGTTGTTCTCGATGATGTAGACGAACGGCACATTGCGGCGGATGACGTGCTTGAACTGGCCCATGCCGATGCTGCCCGTATCGCCATCACCGCTGACGGCGATGGCGTGCAGCTCACGATTCGCCATGAGTGCGCCCGTGACGACGGAGGGCATACGCCCGTGCAGCGAATTGAAGCCGTGTGAGCGACCCAGGAAATAGGCGGGTGTCTTGCTGGAGCAGCCGATGCCGCTGAACTTAATCAGGCGGTGCTGCTCAATGCCCTGCTCATACGCCATGCTGACGATCTGATTGGAGATCGAGTCGTGGCCGCAGCCGGGGCACAGCGTGCTCTTCTTGCCCTTGTAATCCTCGCGGGACAGGCCGAGGACGTTGACATTCGCGTTGCGTGTAGGACGAGTTGTCATGACTGTTTTTCCTTATCGGCTTTCACGTTGTCATAAATCCACTGCGCGGTCATGGGCAGGCCATCGCCCAGGGCCAGCGAGACGAGATGCGTCAGGTCTTCGGGGTGATCCACGCGGATGACCTGATTCAACTGACCATCGAAGTTATTTTCGATGACATAGATGCGCTCATGCTGGCGGATGAACTCGGTCACGCTTGGGGCGAGAGGCAGCGCACGCACGCGCATATAGTTCGTCTCGATGCCTTCCCGCGCCAGCAGATCACGCGCTTCCTGAATGGCGGGTTCGTTCGTGCCAAAGGTCATGATTCCCACCTTCTTATTGGTGTCGATATCCGTCACCGGGCCGATTTTCTCCGCCAGATAGGTGCGAGCCGTCTCCAGCTTGTGACGCAGGCGCGTCATATTCCGCAGCCATACGTCGCTGCGTTCGCTGTAGTTTGCCATCTCATCATGACCTGTGCCGCGTGCAAACCATGCCGCCATCGGGTGATCGGTTCCGGGCAGCGTGCGCCAGCCAATGCCATCACCATCGACATCCATATAGCGGCCCCATTTGCCGTTTTTGTCGATGAACTCCTGCAACTGCTGCGCGTTCAGCACCTTGCCGCGATCCAACTCTTCGGTTGGGTATTGGAAGGGGTCAGACATCCAGTTGTTCATGCCCAGATCAAGATCGCTGACGACGAAGATCGGCATTTGCATGTGCTCTGCCACATCGAAGGCCCGCCAGCCGTACTCGAAGGCTTCTTCGGGCTTGCCCGGCAGCAGCACAATCTGACGAGTGTCGCCGTGTCCCAGGAAATGCGTCGAGAGCAGATCGGCCTGGCTGGTGCGCGTGGGCAGACCGGTGCTCGGCCCCATGCGCGTGACATCCCAGATGACGCAGGGAATCTCGGCAAAATAGGCCAGACCCGCAAATTCGGTCATGAGGCTGATGCCGGGGCCGCTGGTCGAGGTGAGCGAACGAGCGCCCGCAAAGCCCGCGCCGATGATCATGCCTGCGGCGGACAATTCATCTTCCGACTGCACAACCGCGACGGTCTCTTTGCCCGTTTCATCGCGGCGCAGATGGCGATAGCTGATGATGGCATCGACCATGCTGGTGGACGGGGTAATCGGATACCATGCCACCACCTGCACGCCGCCGAAGATCGCGCCAATGCCCGCCGCTTCGTTGCCCGTGATCAGGATTTTGCCGACATTGCCATCCATCTTCTCGAACGTGAAGGGGTCTTGCTTGGTCAGAGATTGCTGCGCCCACTGATACGCCAGTTCGATAACATTGAAATTCATCTTGGTCGGCTTTTCTTTGCCGCCAAAATTGGCGAGGAGGGCCGTATAGATCATGTCCATCGGCAGATTGAACAGCGAGGCCATGACGCCGACATACGTCATATTTTCGACGCGCTTGCGGAAGTCGGTCTCAATCTGGGTCTGTGCCATGATGTCTTTGACCGGGACTTCGTACCACACGATGTCATCGCGGGTGCGGCCCCATTTCCAATCAGACGGGATGATGCACACGCCACCTTTGGGCAGGTTGGCAATATCTTCGGCGGCGGTGTCGCGGTTATAAGCGACGACAATTTCCGTCGTGGCGCGGCGGGCGGTGTAACCATCTTTGCTGGCGCGGATGGTGTACCACGTCGGCAGGCCCTTGATGTTGGACGGGAATAGATTTTTACCGTTGACCGGAATGCCCATATCAAACAGCGTCTTCACGAGCACGTTATTGCTCGTCTGGCTGCCCGACCCGTTGGCGGTGGCGACCGCGAAGGCAAAATCGTTCACAAGGCGCTGTTGGGGAATCGACTGTTGATGTTCGGTAGGAAGAGTAACGACCATATTGTTTATGACGCGAGTGTCGCGTCGGCTCCTTTCAGATTTTTTCTTGTCATATCGCGGGAGAAACTCCCATTCAAACCATGTCTTATGGAGCGAGGCAGGCCCCGTCCCTACGATGGGCTGTTTGCGTCTCCTTTCGTCTCGTCTTCGGGCGGGGGATGGGCATATGGGCGCAAGGTCGTGTGTTCGATGAAGGCAATTCGCGCCCCGCTATAATCGCCCGTACAAATCCGCGCAAAAATTTGTTCGTGATACTCCCAGACGCGGTGCAGGTAGGCATAATCGGCATAGCGGTTGGTCTCAACCGCCGCATACGCCTCCCAATACGCCTCCAGCAGTCCGATCACGAAGGGGTTTTGCAGTTGGTTGAACATCGACAGGTGAAACCGACTGTGCTCTTCATACGGGATGCGGATGGGGTGCGAGTGGAGTTTTTCTTGCGCCGCGTCGAGGCAGTGGCGCATGGCGGCTTTGTCGGCGTCCGTCATGAGCTGGCAGGCTTCATCCCAGAATGCCACCTCGATATGCTTCCGCAGTTCACTGAATTCTTCAAAGGCATGGGGATCACGCGCCAGGGCGTAGGAGAGGGCCAATTTGACGATGGGCGCGAACGAAAACTCGCGCAGCCGTGTCCCTACTTTCGAGCGCACATCCACCAGACCGAGCGCCTTCACCACCGCCAACTGCTCACGGATTTTGCCGGTGCTCAGGCCGAGATGCTTCTCGTCGGTCAGGTCTTGCAGCGATGGGAGGGTATCGCCCACCTGCAAGTTGCGCTGCACGATATAGTGCAATAAATCGAGATCGTTGTCTAAGAATGTATTCATTGGATGAATGCGATGAATTCAGTGAATGCTCATTATAGCACGCGCACAAGGGGCGAAAAGAGGCAGTTTTCTTTGAGAATTTTGGTACAAATTGCCAAAGATAGGAACTACGAAGGACACGAAGAAAAGCAAAATATGGAACCACAGAGGACACGGAGAACACAGAGATATGATGAGATACCGTAGGGGCGCAGCACGCTGCGCCCAAATCCTCACATATGTCCCAATTGATGTGTAGGGACTGGGCCTGCCCTGTCCAAAAATGAGGGGCATGCACGTTCTCAAACATAGGCAGATATGGTATCGTTCGCGGCTCATGGCCCCAAAGGACATTCATCATGGATCTTGCAGCCCTCATTTTTGCGCCGTTTGTGTTGGCGCTTCTTTATAGTCGGACGTGGATGGGCAGACTGCCACGCATGGTGCTGGTGGGGCTGCCTGTCGCACTGATGGCGCTACTGTTTGTCGCCTTATGGAGCTATATCCCGGCGATCCAGGAGGCGATCATGACACAGACGCCGCTCATCCGCACCTTCGATTGGCGGATTTTCGCGCTGCACCTGGATGGGCTATCGCTGTTGTTTGGTCTGATCATCACGGGGCTGGGAGCCATAACGAGCGCGATTGTTGCTCAAAAAGAAGATCATCAGCGCTTGATACGCGACGTAATGTTTCTGATGACGCTGCTGCTGGGCCTTGTGCTGGTCGATCATGTGGCGATATTTTTTACCTTCTGGATACTGTTGATTGTCGCGTTGTTCCTGTTTATACGTCCGCATTTGCGCGAAGACAAAAGGGCATGGGCAGGCTTTACCATCGCCTTGTTGGGTGGGATAGCGCTTTTGATCGGGCTGATGGTGATGTCGCAGGCGGGCGCACATGTCAAAGCGCTTGAGCAGCCCATTTACGACATCAGCCAGATCAGCACAGCTAATTTGAGCAGAACTGAGGCGTATCCGCTGTATGCTGTGCTGCTTCTCAGCGTGGCCCTGTCTGCAAGTGTCCAATTTGCGCTGCGGCGACATTATACATCCCCGGCGATACTTGCATTTCTCGCCTCAATCACAATTTTGAGCAGTACCTATCTCCTCGTCCGCTTCTATCCGTCGATGCATGACAATCCGCTGTGGTGGACTGTCGTCACAGGGGTTGGATTGCTCCTCATGCTCGTAGGCGCATTATGGACTTTATGCCAGCGCGAGGCCACAACAATTCTTGTGTGTCTGGTTTTAAGCATTATCGGGGCGTGTATCGCGTTGTTGGGCCTGCCTGATTATCTGGGCGTCAAAGCGGCTGTGCTGACAATTACCGTCTATGCGCTTGTGTTTCCGATTCTCTTTTTGAGTGTTGGGCGTGTTCACACGCTAAAAAGCGGCTTTGCTGCTGTGCTTGTGCTTGCGGGTCTAGCGTTGGGGCTGGTGGATGTCTGGACGATCCAGGCGTTTTATGTCTCCACGCTCAGGGGGGCGGGGATTGCGCTGGCGATTGTCGTCCTGAGCATGGCGCTGATCACGATGAATCTGCTGCGTGTTCTGCGAGATATGATTTTTGTAGGGACATGGCCTGCCATGTCCCCTGCCATGTCCACGCAGCAGATAGAATTTCAACAAGAACGGACACGGCAGGCCGTGTCCCTACAGATGATTCTCGGTGTATTGGCATTGGTCGTGCTGGTATGTGCGCTGCTGTTTGATGGGCTGATCGCGCCGCTGCTGCCCATGCTGATCCCACAGGGGACTGCTCTGGATATACCCGCTGTCATGCTGACTCTGTTAGCATGGGCAGGAGGCACGATGTTGTATGCGACGCGGGCCACATGGTTGCCTCTGGTCTCAGTCGCCCGCACGCAGCCCGACACGGCCCTTATAGACAGTGTGGGCTGAGCAGACGCGGGTTTTGTGTCTTTTGTGCTTCAATCGTGATATCTTTTTGGGACAAAATGAACAACACACCGAGTCTGGGCTTAGAGAACGGTGTACGTTAGAATCGCCGTTGAATGTGCCGTTTATCACAAACGCACGCCTTGCACGAGAATAAACCTTCAGGGGAGGGGCCATGAACAAGCCCGATCATAAGTATCTGGTGATTCCAGGACCAGTCGAAGTGCGCCGCGAAATTTTGGAGGCACAAACCAAATGGATGATAGGTCATCGTTCAAACGAATTTGCCACGTTGTTTGGCAGCCTGGAAGACAAGCTGAAGCAGGTGTTTTTGACGCAAAATCGCGTCCTCATCAGCGGCTCGTCGGGGACGGGCCTGTGGGAAGGGGCCTCGCGCAATGCCATCCGTGATGACAAGCGCGTGCTGCATCTCATCGGCGGGGCATTCAGCGAACGCTGGGCCGAGATCAGCAAGGCCAACGGTAAGCAGGTCGATCTGATCGAAGTGCCCTGGGGCCAGGCGCACACGCCGCAGATGGTCATCGATGCGCTGCAAAAGCAGACCTATGATGCCGTTGCCGTCGTGCATAACGAAACCAGCACCGGCGTCACCAACCCGATCAAGGAGATTGGCGAGGCCATCCGTCAGTATGGCACAACCGAGACGCTGTATCTGGTCGATACCGTCAGCGGCTTCCTGGGAACAGAGCTGCGCGTGGATGACTGGGGCATCGATATGGCGCTGACCTCCAGCCAGAAAGCGTTCGCGCTGCCGCCGGGATTGGCCTTTGCCACGATCAGTGATCGTCTGCTGGCGCGGGCCAAAGAGATTCCCTATCGCGGCTACTATTTTGATTTCATCGAGATGGAAGCCAACCTACGCAAGAACAACACCCACAACACCCCGCCCATCTCGCTCATGTTTGCGGCAGATGTGCAGTTGGATGCGATTTTGGCCGAGGGTCTGGAAAATCGCTGGGCGCGTCACAGCCAGATGCGCGAATTGACGCACGAATGGGCCTTCTCGCGTGAGTTTGGCGTGTTCGCTCAGGAAGGCTACCGCTCCAACACCGTGACCGCCGTTGACAATCGTGAACAGCAGATCGATGTGGATGCGATGGCGAAGTTCATGAGCGGGCGCGGCTACAGCATGGATAAGGGCTACGGCTCGATCAAGGGCAAGACCTTCCGCATCGCGCACATGGGCGATATGCTGGTTGAGACGCTGCAAGATGTGCTCGGCGGCCTCGATGCCTTCATCGCTGAGGGCAAGTAAGTTCACCTCGTTTTCTGCCAAATAAAATGATCTCGTAGGGGCGCAATGCATTGCGCCCTCTGCTGTGTCTGAAACACGATGAATTTTGGTATCTATTCAGGTATCCATGCAACAACGGCCCTTGTAGGGGCGCGATATATCGCGTCCAGGTGATTTGTAGGGAATTTGGCGTGGGCAGGATATATCCTGCCCCTACAAACCCGCGATTCTCATGGATAGGTGAATCATTACGAATTTTGGGCATGACACGTCATGCCCCTACAATACGCACAAGGAGCATTTCTATGTCCACATTTACCGTCCTCATTCCCGATGATGTTGATCCCCGCGCCCTGGATATTTTGAATGCCGCTGAGGGCCTGACCGTCATCGCCCCCGGCAAGCTGACACAGGAGCAGCTTCTGGCCGCTGTCCCCGGCGTCAACGGCATGTTGATTCGTAGCGGTGTGAAAATCACGGCTGATATCCTGGCGGCTGCGACTGACCTCAAAGTGATTGCCCGTGCAGGCGTCGGCGTTGATAACGTCGATCTGCCTGCGGCGACAGCACACGGCGTCGTCGTCGTCAATACGCCCGGCGGCAACACCATCTCCACCGCTGAGCACACCTTCGGCCTGATGCTGGCGCTGGCCCGCTTCCTGCCGCAGGGCGATGCCTCGCTGCGGGCAGGCAAATGGGATCGCAAATCGTTTACAGGCGTGGAGCTGCGCGGCAAGACGCTCGGCTTGATCGGCTGCGGGCGCATTGGGCAGGCGATTGCGGTTCGCGCGCAGGCGTTTGGCATGACTGTCATTGGCTTCGATCCGTACCTGCCGGATGCAGCGTTTGCGGCGGCGGGCATCAGCAAAGTCGATCTGGCGACACTGTACGCCCAATCAGATTTCATCTCGCTGCATACGCTGCTCAACAATGAAACACGCGGCCTCATCAATGCTGATGCCATTGCCCAGATGAAAGACGGTGTGCGGATCCTCAATGCGGCACGCGGAGCGCTCATCAATGATGCGGATCTGGCGGCGGCGCTTAAGAGCGGCAAAGTGGCGGGCGCAGGCCTGGATGTGTTTGAACCCGAACCTCCGGCGGCGGACAATCCGCTGATTGGGCTGCCGAATGTGGTGCACACACCGCATCTGGCGGCCAGCACCAGCGATGCCCAGATCACCGTCGCGCTGGAGGCGGCGGAACTCGTGCGCGATTTCCTGCTCAAGGGCGATATCCAGAACGTGTGCAATCCGGCAGTGCTGGACAAGAAATCGTCATAAAATTGGTCATGTAGGGGCGCAGCACGGCTGCGCCCAAGACATCCACTTCCAGCAGGGCGACCCATGGGTCGCCCCTACAAAAACGCGATTTTACAGATCACAATGATTCACCACGCCATCACGCATATCGACCCGCGTGCTGCGCCCGTGATGGACATCGGCATTTTGGGCACGATATATCGTGCCCCTACAACACCACGACATGCCTGTAACCCGACACATCCTCTCAAAATTCAAACGCCCCACGAGCAATCTCTATCAATCGGCAGCAGAATATCATCCATCGGTTTTGTCATAACCTTGCGTTAAGCGGTACAATTCCGTCTCCTGTGCTAAAATATCATAGGCTTAACCTGGACAGGCGGACGACACCGTGAGCGACGAATATCGGTCAGATATTTGGCGGTTACAAGCCCAATATAATGTTGAAGGGCTGATACAAGCGCTGAGCGCCCACGATGCGGGGATTCGTCGTCGGGCTGCGGTAGCACTGCGGGCGATCTTTGCCAAGCAAGCGCTTGAAGCGCTGCGGAAGGCGCTTGCCACCGAAGACAATGAGGAGGCCCGCCAGAGTATGCAGGCGGCCATCGAGACGCTTCAAGCGGCGGATGCGGATGAACCCGCCCCCCCGCCGGTGCGTGAACCTTCGATTGAGGAACGGCGGGTTCAACGGCTAATTGATCTGCTGAAAAAAGACGACCCGCGCCAGGTGATGTATGCTGCCCGCGAACTTGCCAACCTCAAGCACAAGCTGGCAGTTGAGCCGCTCATGATGATCTTCAACAACCCAGGATTTCCAACGGTTGTGCGTCTGGCGGTGGCCGAAGCGCTGTTGAAGCTGGAAGGCGCACCCGCCGAGGTTGCCCTGCTCGCCAATTTACGCAACCCGGAATGGGAGACGCGCCGCAAAGCGGCGGCGATTCTCGGCCAGTTGAAAGCGACCTGGGCCGTTCCGCCGCTGGCGAAGGCCCTGCGTGACCCCCATCCGCTTGTGCGCCGTACCGCACGAGCGGCCCTTGTCTATATGGATACGGCAGAAGCCAAGCGTGTTCTGGCGCAGATGCCTGACGAAACCGACCCGAATAGTAAATCAACTGAGTTAAGAAAAGTCCAGTCGCCGCCCGCGACCAGCCGTTTGCTGCGACGGATGGACGACCCCACATCGCCGGATGAAACGACCAACGATGGCCCCAACGCCACCACGATCCCCGCGCCGCCGCGTCAGCGGTTGGCAGATCGCGCCAATGCGAAAGCGGCAGCCCCGACACCGAATGTTCCGCCCGCCGTTCACACGATGGCGACGCAGCCGCTCGATCCTTCCGCAGTGGAGAAGGCCGAGCAGCACCAGCAGGACACCAAGACCGAACAACCCAAAAAGCCGGATGAGTCAAGCTAAATGCTGTACTTAAAGGATAATCGAATGCGTTTACGCCTTTTAATGATGTTTCTGTGCTGTATGGGGCTAGTGGTGAGCGCGCAGGCCCAGGGTGTGCGGGCGATTGTCGTCAATGAATTTGCCAACATTCGTATCGCACCCGCGATTGGCGCTGAGGTCATCGGCACAGTGTCGGCGGGCTACGAGTTCAGCAATATCAATGCCCGCAACACCGATAATCAGTGGATTCGCGTCGATTTTCAGGGCGAAGAGGGCTGGGTCAATCTCACGCCCCTCACGGTGCTGGATGGCGATATCAATGCGCTGCCCATCGCTGATCCGCGCTTCATCGTCTATGGCGGCGATGGCTCGCCGCGTGCAGGCACGACCAATCAGACGGGGGCTGTCAGCGCCAAAGCCAACAACGGCGTGCGCGTGCGCTCCGGCCCCAGCAAGGCGTATCCGACGCTGGCAAATATCAATTACAACCAACTTCTCAGTATCACCGGACACACCGCCAGCAACATCTGGTATCAGGTGAGCTTTGAAGGCACGCTGGGATGGGTGAACAGCACGTTCATCATCCTCCTCAGCGGCGATATCAACGCGCTGCCTGTAGGCGGCATTGTTGCCAGCGCCAAGCCGGACCTGGGCGATGACAGCGACACCTATATCGGCGTGCTCAAGCTGATGCGAGATCGTCTGAATATTGCGCGTGAGTCACTCGTCAGCATTCGTACCTCCTGGGCAGACGCCGCGCTGACGGGACGCGCTAGTTGCCAACCGTATCCGCCGCGCCCTAGTGATTTCAACATCGCGCTGCCTGTGCTGCAAGTGTATTACCAGACTCTCAACCCCTTGCAGACTGATTTCAATACGGCCATGTTCAATCTTCGCAAGTCGATTGACCTGTTCATCGATGTGTGCAATCAGCCGGGGACGGGCAATCCTGTCGGGACAGCCACCGTGCAGGGTGCTCTTGATACGGTGAATCTGACGGAACAGCAGATTGATAATCTGATTGCCCGCCTTGCCCCGCTGATCCCGGATGACAGCATCGGCTCAAACGAATGTCTGCTGACCTATCGCGGCAGAGCCGAAGTGCTGCCCGTCCTCAATCTCAACACGATTTATCTGGACAAATTCACGGCCCGCAGTTACGCCGCTGGCTACTGTTTTGATGGCGTCCAGGGGCAGAGCGTGATTTTGCAGATTCTCCCGCTGCCCGGCTCCAACCTCGCGCCCGTTATCTCCATCAGTCCGTTGGATGACCCGAAGAATTTTGCGGGCATCAATCGCGGCGCAGGTGGGGCGAATACGCTCATCCAGCTTGGCCCGATTGTGCTGCCACGCACGACGCGCTATGTGCTCATCATCGCCGATCTGGGCCTGGAAGGGCGCACGGGCGGGCCAAAAGGCGATATCGCCCTGCGCCTGTTCGATGCCTCGGCCACGATTACGGTTGGCACACAGCTCAGTTACGATCCTGCGACAGGCTCGGTGAATATCACAGTGGGGGCAACGACTGGCGTCTCGAATCAAACGACGACAACCACAACACCTGTGCTGCCGCCCTGCCCTTCGACCCAGTTTACATGCCAGCAGTTGGTTAGCTGTTCGCAGGCGCAGGCGTGTTTGAATGCGGGCAATTTCACGCTTGACGGTGACTCCGACGGCATTCCGTGTGAAGAGACGTGGTGTCAATAAGGTGCGGGGCTGCCGATATGGGGTGGATATGTCTCGCCTAGGGGCGCAGCGTGCTGCGCCCTTTATGGGGATGATCGATTTTTGGGTGCAGCACGCTGGTCAGTGTGCATAATCGCGTGGTATCGATTTTCGTCTCACACAATCGGTTCGCAACAGGCCACAGCGTTTTTGTAGGATCGCCCTTTATAGATGGGGATCATCGATTTTGGGCGCAGCACGTTGCGCCCCTACGACAATCGCACCATTGGTTATTGATGGCGGTCTGTAGGGACAAGGCCCGCCTTGTCCGAATGGGTGGACACGGCAGGCCGTGTCCATGGACTTTGGCCCTTTTTTGGAGACGGCAGGCCGTGTCCCTACAATTTCACATTGAAATGGCATCGGCAAACCACCCGCACGCTTACAGCAGTTTCTTCCCAACCGCCCGCACAGGCGCGTAATTCGTGCGATGCACCGGGCTGACGCCGTAAGTTTGCAGCGCCCTGAGATGGGCGGCTGTTCCGTAGCCCTTATGCTGAGCAAAGCCATACTGTGGCAGTTCAGCATCCAGATTGAGCATGAGCGTATCGCGGTACTGCTTGGCGAGGATGCTGGCCGCTGCAATCGAGAGCGAGAGTTGATCGCCGCGTGTGATGGAGCGAATCCCATACAGGCCGTTCATAGCGGGCCAGCCAAAATGATCGAGGAAAAAGACGGTTGTGTTTTGCGGCGGCTTCAGCATGGCGAAAAGAGCGTCTCGCGCCAGAGCCATCGCTTGATACTGGGCAAAGCTCAAGCCTCGTCTGCTGATTTCATCGGCCTGGACGACGCCGACACCCCACGCGAGGGCCGTATTTTTAATGCGCGTGTCCATCTCGGCCCGCAGGCGTGCGGACACCTTTTTGCTGTCGCGCACGTCTCTCAGGCGTTCGGCCAGATCGGGCGCATCAACGGGCAGCAGTACCGCCCCCACCACCAGCGGGCCAGCCCAGGGGCCGCGTCCGGCCTCATCAAATCCAATAATATGCGTGTAGCCCTCAGCGCGGGCGGCATGTTCAAAGCTCAGGCTGGCGGTGCGGTTGAGGCGTTGCTTGCTCATACAGTCCCTGTCGCCAATTGCGACGAATCTCCCAGATTTCCCACAGCATCCGCAGTGAGTCGTCAATCAGGCGCATTTTCGAGTCGGGGTCAAAATACCATGTAATCGGCACAGCGGCAATTTTATAGCCGCGCCGCAGCGCCACAAAAATCAATTCCACATCAAAGCCGATGCCTGTGGTCTGCTGCACGCCAAACAGATCGTCCGCCGCCCGCCGCGTGAACATCTTGAAGCCGCACTGGGTGTCTTCAAATTCACGCACCGCGAACAGCTTGATAATCAAGTTATTGACGCGGCCCATAATATGGCGATATTCCGGCTCACCAATGCGTTTT
This sequence comes from Anaerolineae bacterium, assembly GCA_034436915.1. Lineage (GTDB taxonomy): Bacteria > Chloroflexota > Anaerolineae > Aggregatilineales > Phototrophicaceae > JALHOR01. The sequence continues at coordinate 3,354 of DAOTUR010000606.1, read as the reverse complement.
GCGCCCGGCCCCTCGCGTGTGCCGATCATGACATCATAGCCATGCAGCACGGGCGGCAAAAACTTACGCAGCTCCTCAATCGGCATCGACAGATCGGTATCGCAGATGAAGCGGTAATCGCCTTTGGCGGCCAGCATCCCGGCTTTGACCGCCAAGCCTTTGCCCCGCGTCATGACCTGCATCAGGCGCACATAAGGGTACTGCTTCGCCAGTTCCATCGTCACAACGGCGGTGCGATCATGACTGCCATTTTCGACGACAATCACCTCCGCCGTATAAGATTGCGTTTTGAGATAGGCGTCAATCTTGGTCAGCGCCAGCGGCAAACGCCGCTCTTCGTTGTGCGCGGGGATGATGATTGACAGATAGGGATCGGCATTCGTCACGACAGTTCGCTCCCTGGGTGCGCGGCGGGAGTCGCCGTGTCCGCTGTGAGAATAGAGTCAATATAATCAATAGAGACACGCCGCCGCGCCTGCACGATGCGCCGTTTTTGCAGAATGCGCGGCACATCCAGCACGCCGCGCAGCATTCCGCGCAGCCGTGCCCGTGCAGCGGCTCCGCGCCAGGCTTTGAGAGCGCCCCACATTTGGCCCAACTGACGCCGTACAATCGCAGCGCCATATTTGCGCCAGAGCGGGCGCGGCAGATTTTTTCCCAGGATGTGCAGCAGGTTACGCCCATCATAATAGCTGGCTGTGACCCCGCCACCGGTGGCCGAAAGGTGATGATAGACGATGGCATGAGGGGTGTACAGGGCGTGCCAGCCTTGCAACTGTGCTCGCCAGCCCAGATCAATATCTTCGAGCGAGAAGAATAGATCATCATCCAGCAGGCCGATCTCATCCAGCATCACGCGCCGATACGCTGACGAGCCGCCGCACGCGCTGAAGACATAGCCCTCATGATACTGGCCCGTATCTTTTTGCCACACACCGCGATTATACGGGCGGCCATCGGACGTAAAGCCATCGCCTGCGGTGTGCAGTGTGTCGCGCTGATCGAACAGCAGCATCTTACTCGCCACCAGCCCCACATCAGGATAGCGGCGGAAGGCATCAACCACTGCTTCCGCCCATTTGGGATCGACTTCGGTATCGTTGTTCAGCAGCGCGATGATCTCGCCGGTGGCGGCCTTTATCCCGGCATTGCACGCGCCTGTAAAGCCGCGATTCTCCGGCAGATCGACCAGACGCACCCAGTCATAGTGCTCACGAATGAACGCTTGTGAGCCATCGCTGGAGGCATTGTCTACGATGATGACTTCAGTCTGGGCATAGGTTTGGGCTGCCAGCGCATTCAGGCACGTTTCCAAAAAGCGCAGGCCGTTCCAATTGGGAATGATGATCGAGATGAGAGGATCGGGCATGGACACACATTCATCTAAGCAGGCAGAAGCGCCCGCTATTGTTACAAAAAAGGGGCCACGCGCAAAGAGGCGTGTTTGGAGAGAGGGATGATGCTGCATTCTTCTCGATCATCAATCTCTCATCTTGATACACAAGATGAGACGGTTTCACGCATATTTCATGAAGTCCTTCATTTTCTAAGATACGAAGATTGATTCTGAATGGTTTGAGAGCCTGTTATTCATGACTTGTTAATGTCATTACGATTGATATTTTGTAGCATCATTGCATTTCACGATAGAAATACTATCAATCTGTGAGGATTTTAATGTTCTTGGACGAAAATAGGACGATAGGCACATCGCTTTACAAACAGTTTGTGTCTATGATTTGTCTAGCTTTGTTGAGAAACCGATGAAGGTCAATATCTATGTCCGCACAACTCTCCTGGTATCTTGACGATCATGTGCTGTATCTGCAACTGGTCGGAATCGTCACCCCGGAAACGCTCAGTAAGATTTGCGACTCAGCGCTTGAGGTCTTGAACCAGCGCCGCCAGCCTGTGCAGCTCATCATTGATGCCCAGCGCACGGCCTCCCTGCCGACAGAGAGCGGCCCGCTCCGCAGCAGCATGACCAAACTCCTCTCGCACAAGAATGTAGGCTGGAGCGTAATGGTCACGCACAACCTGATGTTCCAGGCGATCATGAATCGTATGGTCTATGGCCTGACAGAACGTTGGGGCTATGTCGGCACGCTCAGTGAAGCGGCTGACACGCTGCGCCGTATCAATGTCCATCTCCCGCTCGTGCCCACCAGTTCCCCCCAGGGCAGCATGATCGCACAAGCCCGTTAATTAACTAAACATCCTGAACCCCACGCTTCAAGCGCAGAGAGGCCCCTCTTTGCGCTTTTTTTGCGTTTGGTCGACTCCTCTGCAACCCTTGTCTGCCAGGGGTGTTTGTGTGTCAAGAGTTTGATACTATCCCGATCAGGGATTTTTAACGTCAGGGAGACATATTATGGCAGACTGGAAGGGACGTGTCGCAATCGTCACCGGGGGCAGCCGAGGCATTGGCCGCGCCATTGCACTGGAGTTTGGACAGCGCGGCGCAACCGTCATCGTGAATTACAACAAGAGCGCTGACGCCGCCAATGAAGTGGTTGAGGCGGTCAAGGCAGCGGGCGGCGACGGTATGGCAGTACAGGCCGATGTTAGCAATGCCGAGCAGGTCGAGGCGCTGTTCAAGGCCGTCACCGCTGCTTATGGACAGGTCGATATCCTCGTCAATAATGCAGGCACAACCCGCGACAACGTGATCATGATGCTCAAGCCCGATGATTTTGACAGCGTGATCAACACCAATCTCCGCAGCGCGTGGCTGTGCAGCAAGGCCGCCAGCCGTATGATGATGAAGAAGCGCTCAGGCCGCATCATCAATATCACGAGTGTGGTGGGCATCGCGGGCAACGGCGGCCAGACGAATTACTCCGCTAGCAAAGCCGGTATGATTGGTCTGACGAAATCGCTCGCCAAAGAGATCGCCAGCCGCAATATCACCGTCAATGCGGTGGCTCCCGGCTTCATCGAAACCGATATGACCGCCAGCCTGAGCGAAGAGGTGATGAAGCAGGCGATTGCGGCCATCCCGTTGGGGCGGCAGGGCAAGCCAGAAGATGTCGCCAAAGCTGTCGCTTTCCTTGCGTCGGACGATGCGGTGTATATCACGGGACAGGTCATCGTCGTCGATGGCGGCATGGTGATGTGATGATTTAAGAGCACGGCAACGCAAAGGACGCGAGGAAAAGCCAAAGAACACAAAGAAAAGCAATCCTATCCTTTGCGTTCTTTGCTCCCTTTGTTTCTTTGCGTTGTCTTGCTCTTGTGTTTTAGAAGCCGTTTGATAATGGAATTTGTAATCTCAAAACAGGGTCATCATGCTGTTTTTGAGCCATCGTCTTGATCGTAACGCCCTGTTTGGTCTTTTGTAGGGGCACGATGCAT